>NZ_JBHUAL010000151.1:0-24076 GCF_042789775.1 Kitasatospora sp. NPDC056800
GGTTACATTCCGAACCCGGAAGCTAAGCCTTACAGCGCCGATGGTACTGCAGGGGGGACCCTGTGGGAGAGTAGGACGCCGCCGAACAATTCTTCAGAAGAACCCCCATCCGGGTCCCGGATGGGGGTTCTTCGCATTTCCGGTGACGTATCGTCAGGGCATGGACGATCAGACAGCGGTCATTGCGAACGATGTGCTCCGGCCCGCGCAGCGCGACGGCGCTCTGCGTGTTCTGGCGGAGGCCCAGGCGGTGGACGGCCGGGCCGCCGTGTCCGAGCAGGGCCGGCTCCGGCTGCGGAACGCGGAGACTCCGCGCCCGGGCGTCATCCATCTCGTAGCGACCGAATCCGGGGCCGAACCCGAGTCCGAAACCGGAGCCGTCCTCGGCTACGGCCAGCTGGAGGTGCCGGAGAACCCGGCCGCCAACCCCGCCGCCGAGCTGGTGGTCGATCCCGCCGTCCGCGGTCGTGGCCTGGCCCGTCCGCTGGTGGACGCCGTCCTGGCACAGGCCCACCGCGCGGGGCGCGAGGCGGTGGACTTCTGGGTGCACGGCGGCCACCCGGCGGCCCGGCACCTGGCCGAGGCGTACGGCGCGGAGCTGGTCCGCGAACTGCGCCAGATGCGCCGGCCCGGCCCGCAGACCGAGGACGTGGTCGTCCCCGCGGGCATCGAGCTCCGCACCTTCCGCCCGGGGGAGGACGACGCCGAGTGGCTGCGGCTGAACGCCCTGGCCTTCGCCCACCACCCCGAGCAGGGCACCTGGACCGAGCAGGACCTGGCCGAGCGGATCGCCGAGCCCTGGTTCGACCCGGCCGGCTTCTTCCTCGCCACCCGGGACGGCAAGGTGGTCGGCTTCCACTGGACCAAGGTGCACCCGGCCACCGCCACCGAGCCCGAGCTGGGCGAGGTGTACGTGGTCGGCGTGGACCCGGCGGAGCAGGGCAGCGGCCTCGGCCGGGCACTGACCGCGGCGGGCCTTCGCCACCTGACCGGCACCGGCCCCGGCGAGCGCGGACTGGGCGCCGTCCTCCTCTACGTCGACGCCGACAACCCGGTGGCCGTGCGGGTGTACGAACGCCTGGGGTTCACCGTCCACGAGGTGGACCTCATGTACCGGGCCCCGTACCGGGCTCCCCGCCCCGCCTAGCCGCCGGTAGCCGCCGTCGGCCGGAACGTCCCCGGAACACCTCCGGAACACCCCCGGACCGGGGCACGGACCAGGGAACGGACGGGGTACGGGACGGCCGAACCCCTTGCCCCGACCGACTCAGCTTTCCTCCCGGCCATGCGGTGTTTACCGTGGATTCAATTGCTGCCGCGAAGATCACAGGATGAAGTCCGTAGTGTCTCGCTCGTGCAGAGTCGACCGCCACGCACCGGCCGGTCCTGTACGGACCGCGCCCGGAGGGTGGGTGCTGTCCCCGGGTCCGGCCCGGGGCGAGGGCGACGGCCCGCAGAGCCCATCGCGTCCGGACGCCGTCCTGCTGCTGGAGGAGCTGGAGCCCATGAGCATCCCCCGCCCCGTCTCTGCCCCGCTGTCGCCCCCGGCCCGGATGTCCAGCGCGCTGGGGATCCCGCCGGAGCTGCCGGCCACGGACGACGAGGAGTTCGAAGCGCTGCCGCAGGGCCGCTTCCTGGACCGCGAGCGCAGTTGGCTCGCGTTCAACGAGCGGGTCCTGGAGCTGGCCGAGGACCCGGGCATCCCGCTGCTGGAGCGGGCGAAGTTCCTGGCGATCTTCGCGAGCAACCTGGACGAGTTCTTCATGGTCCGGGTGGCCGGCCTCAAGCGCCGGATCGCCACCGGCGTCGCCACGCGCAGTGCCTCCGGCCTCCAGCCGCGCGAGGTGCTGGACCTGATCTGGACCCGCTCGCGCGAGCTGATGGCCCGCCACGCCGCCGCCTTCCAGCAGGAGGTGCTGCCGGACCTCGCCACCGAGGGCATCGAGCTGGTCCGCTGGTCGGAGCTGGCCGAGAAGGAGCAGGCCCGGCTGCACACGCTGTTCCGGCAGAAGATCTTCCCCGTGCTGACCCCGCTGGCCGTCGACCCGGCGCACCCCTTCCCGTACATATCGGGACTCTCGCTGAACCTGGCCGTCGTGGTGCGCAACCCGGTCTCCGGGCACAAGCACTTCGCGCGGGTCAAGGTGCCGCAGTCGCTGGCCCGCTTCCTGGAGGCCTCGCCCCAGCGGTACGTCCCGCTGGAGGACGTCATGGGCGCCCACCTGGAGGAGCTCTTCCCGGGGATGGAGGTGCTGGCCCACCACGCCTTCCGCGTCACCCGCAACGAGGACCTGGAGGTGGAGGAGGACGACACCGAGAACATCCTCAAGGCCCTGGAGAAGGAGCTGATGCGGCGGCGCTTCGGCCCGCCGGTCCGGCTGGAGGTCGAGGAGTCGATCGACCCGTACATCCTGGACCTGCTGGTGCGGGAGCTGAACATCACCGAGGCGGAGGTCTTCCCGCTGCCCGGGCCGCTGGACCTGACCGGGCTGTTCGGGATCGCCGAGCTGGACCGCCCGGAGCTCAGGTACCCGAAGTTCGTGGCCGGCACGGCCCGCGGGCTGACCGACGTCGAGTCGGCCTCCCAGCCGGACATCTTCGCCGCGATGCGCGAGCGCGACGTGCTGCTGCACCACCCGTACGACAGCTTCTCCACCTCGGTGCAGGCCTTCCTGGAGCAGGCCGCCGCCGACCCGGACGTGCTGGCGATCAAGCAGACCCTGTACCGCACCTCCGGCGACTCGCCGATCGTCGACGCGCTGATCGACGCGGCCGAGTCCGGCAAGCAGGTGCTGGTGCTGGTCGAGATCAAGGCGCGCTTCGACGAGCAGGCCAACATCAAGTGGGCCCGCAAGCTGGAGGAGTCCGGCTGCCACGTGGTGTACGGCCTGGTCGGGCTGAAGACGCACTGCAAGCTCTCGCTGGTGGTCCGGCAGGAGGGCGACACCCTGCGCCGCTACTCCCACGTCGGCACCGGCAACTACCACCCGAAGACGGCCCGGCTGTACGAGGACCTCGGCCTGCTCACCTCCGACCCGCAGGTCGGCGCGGACCTCTCGGACCTGTTCAACCGGCTCTCCGGCTACTCGCGCCGCGAGTCCTACCGCCGTCTGCTGACCGCCCCGCGCGGCCTGCGCGACGGGCTGGTCGCGCGGATCCACAACGAGATCGCCCACCACCGGGCGGGCCGTCCGGCCTACGTGAAGGTCAAGGTCAACTCGATCGTCGACGAGGCCGTGATCGACGCGCTGTACCGGGCCTCCCAGGCCGGGGTGCCGGTGGACGTCTGGGTGCGCGGGATCTGCGCGATCCGCCCGGGCGTGCCGGGGCTGAGCGAGAACATCCGGGTCCGCAGCGTCCTGGGCCGCTTCCTGGAGCACTCCCGGATCTTCGTGTTCGGCAACAACGGCGATCCGGAGGTCTGGATCGGCAGCGCCGACATGATGCACCGCAACCTGGACCGCCGGATCGAGGCGCTGCTGCGGATCACCGATCCGGCGCACCGCGCCGAGCTGTCCGGGCTGATCGACCTCGGGGTGTCGGACGAGACCGAGTCCTGGCACCTGGGGCCGGACGGCGCCTGGACCAGGCACTCGCAGGACGCCGAGGCCCGGCCGCTGCGACACGTCCAGGACCTGCTGATCGACTCGCGCCAGCGCCGCAGGGCCGCCACCTCGCGCTGACGCGCCCACTGATGCGAGCCGCCGGAGCAGTCGGGCCCCTCGGGCCCGAAGGGGACCTGTTCCGGCGGTCGGCCACCAGCTCCGGGGGACCGCCCCGGGGGAACGGGGATCTACCACGCCATGACCGAAGCGCCGATGACGGCCCAGGCGGCCTCCACAGCGACCGCCGGGGACATCCTCTCCCGCCACCTCACCGTCCAGGCCGGCGCCTTCCTACGCGCGCTGCCGCTGGCGGTGGGCGAGGTCGGTGCCAGACCCGGGACGGCCTCGACCGTCCCGTCGGCCGGCACCTCGGACCTGCTGCGGGCCGTCCGGCGGATCGGCGGGCTGCTGCACACCTTCGGCTCGGTCTTCGAACAGACCTGGGCGCAGGAGTCGCGCACCGAGCTGCGCTGGCTGCTCAACCTGCTGGCGCTGGAGCCCGGCTACGTCCGCCGCTCGGCCCGGCTGCTGGGCGCGCTGGACCTGCTGAGCGGCACCGACCCGGAGGGGACGGGCATGCTGGCCGGCCACGCGGGCGCCCCCAAGGCGCGCGCGCTGCTGGACCGGCAGCTGACCCTGGCCCGGACCAGGGCGCACTCCACCGTGCTCCAGGAGCTCCGCTCCGCCCGGCTGCACGCGCTGGCGGACCGGATGACCCTGCTGGTCGGCGAGGCGCCGCTGCTGGACTCGGCGGACGGCCGGGCCCCGGCCGTGCTGCTGCCGCAGGCCGCCGCCGCGTTCGCCGCGCTGTCCGCGGGCGCCCAGCAGCTGCCGCTGCAGCGGGCCGCGACGCCGTACGGCGGGGACGGGCTGCGCCGGCTGGGCGCGGTGCCGGCGTCCCGCGGGGCGACGGACGCGGACACCGCGCTGGCGGCCGACGACGCGCCCTGGGCGCGGTTGCGGATCCTGGTGAAGCGGGCCCGGTACGTGCTGGAGGTGTGCGGCCGCGCCTCCTCCGAGCTGGACGGGCTGGACGCGGTGCTGGACCGGCAGCAGGAGGCGGCGGATGCCGCCGTCACCGCCGCCACCGCGGCGCGCACCCCGCGGATCACCCCGGCGACCGCGTACGTGCTGGGCGTGGTGCACGCCGACCAGCGGCTGGAGGTGGAGTCGGCGCGGTACGCCGTCGGCCGCCGCTGGCCGGACCTGCCGCCCGGCCCGGACGGCTGGCTGGAGCTCGTCCCGGCCGACGCCTGGGGGCACTCCGTCGCACCCCGGACGGTCTGAGGTGGGCGAGCGCCCCCGCACCGGCCGGGCGGCGGCCGGTGCGGGGCACGGCCCGGTGATCCTGGCGGCGGGCGCGGTGCTGTGGCTGCCGGGCCGGCCGAAGAAGAGCGGCCGGCTGGGGCGGCCGCGGATCGCGCTGGTCCACCGGCCCAAGTACGACGACTGGAGCCTGCCGAAGGGCAAACTCGAAGCCGGTGAGGGGATGGCCGAGGCGGCGCTGCGCGAGGTCCGGGAGGAGACCGGGTTCCACTGCCTGCTGGGCCCGGAGCTGCCCACCCAGCACTACCGGGTGCAGGGCCGTCCGAAGGAGGTCCGCTACTGGGCGGCGGTGCCGTCGAGCGGGTCCTTCCGGCCCAACCGGGAGGTGGACCGGCTGGACTGGCTGCCGGCCGGGAAGGCGCGCGCACGGCTCACCCACGACCAGGACCGGCTGCTGGTCGACGCCCTGCTGGCGGTCCTGGGGGCGGAGCCGGTGCGGGCCGCGGGGGCCGGGCCGGTGAAGGAACGGTGGAAGTGATCTCGTCGCGCCCTCCCCGTGACGCAACCGTTACTACCTGACGTAGTTTCCTGTCATCCGTTCGAGGTTCACTCGCCGTTCACTTGCGACCGGCTGTCGTGTCACTTACCCGGCCTAACTTCGGGACCACCGGAGGGCCGCACGGGCCCCGGACCACAGCAAAACCCGCGCTGGGCCGTACGCGTACGGCGCACGCCAAGGGCAATGCCACAGAAAGGGACACCCCTGTGAAGCTCCAGCGGAACGGCCGCTCCAAGGCCCTCGCGATCGGTGCCATGGCGCTCGTCAGCTCGCTGTCGCTCGCCGCCTGCGGGTCGGACAACAACAACACGACCGCGTCCGGTGGCTCCAACGGCTCCGCCGCGACCAGCGCGATCAACTGTGGCAAGGCCGGTTCGCTGATCGCCGCCGGTTCGACCGCGCAGACCGCGGCGATGGACGTCTGGAAGACCAGCTTCGCCGCCGCCTGCTCCGGCAGCACGATCAACTACCAGGGTGGCGGCTCCGGTGCCGGCATCCAGCAGTTCAACCAGGGCAAGATCCAGTTCGCCGGCTCCGACTCGGCCCTCAAGCCGGCCGAGGTCGACGCCTCCAAGGCGGTCTGCACCGGCGGCCAGGGCATCGACCTGCCGATGGTCGGCGGTCTGATCTCGCTGGTCTACAACGTCGACGGCGTCGACAACCTGGTCCTGGACGGCCCGACCTCCGCCAAGATCTTCGACTCGCAGATCACCAAGTGGAACGACCCGGCGATCGCCGCCCTGAACCCGGGCGCCAAGCTGCCGGACGCGGAGATCCAGACCTTCCACCGCTCGGACGACGCCGGCACCACCGAGAACCTGACCAAGTACTTCGCCGCCGCCGGCGGCGGCGCCTGGACCTACCCGGCCGGCAAGGCCTGGGCGGCCAAGGGCGGCCAGTCGGCCAACGGCAGCGCCGGCGTCTCGGCCCAGGTGAAGCAGGTCAAGAACTCGATCAGCTACGTCGAGCTGGCCTACGCCCAGACCAACAGCCTGAAGAGCGCCGACATCAACACGGGCGCCTCCAAGCCGGTCGCGGCCACCGCCGAGAACGCCGCCAGCACCATCGCCAAGGCCCAGGCCGCCGGCACCGGCAGCGACCTCGCGCTGAAGCTCGACTACGCGACCAAGGACGAGGGCTCCTACCCGCTGGTCCTGATCACCTACGAGATCGTCTGCGACAAGGGCAACAAGGCCGAGACCCTCGACACCCTGAAGTCCTTCCTGACCTACACGGCCAGCGACGCGGGCCAGAAGGCCGTCGGCGAGAAGGGCTACGTCCCGCTGCCGAAGGCCGTGACCGACAAGGTCAACGGCGTCATCGCGACCCTGGCCTGACCCGACAGGACCCCCGGTGGGGCGGCCCCGTGAGCGAGGGGGGCCGGGGCCGCCCCACCGGAACGCACCACACCCAGCACCACGTCCGGGGCACCGCCGCCATGGTGCCGTTCCCCCTTCCGGGGCGGCACCACCAGACCGGAGTAGACCAATGACTTCATCCTCCCCTGCCGCCCCGCGAGGCAGGGAACGCCGGCCGCGCGACAGCCGGGTCGGCGACAAGATCTTCATGAACCTCGCCCGGGGCTCGGGCATCCTGCTGCTGGTCATCATGGCCGCCATCGCGGCGTTCCTGACCTGGCGGTCGGTCCAGGCCCTGAGCACCAACGAAGGCAACTTCCTCACCTCCTTCGAGTGGACGCCGGACGCCCCGAAGCCCGTCTTCGGCATCGCCGTCCTGGCCTTCGGCACCATCGTCAGCGCCGTCATCGCGATGGCGATCGCCGTCCCGGTGGCCATCGGGATCGCGCTGTTCATCTCGCACTACGCGCCGCGCCGGATCGCCCAGCCGTTCGCCTACCTGGTCGACCTGCTCGCCGCCGTCCCCAGCATCGTCTACGGCCTCTGGGGCGCGCTCTTCCTCGTGCCGCACATGGACGGTCTGACCAGCTGGCTCAACGAGTACCTGGGCTGGACGTACATCTTCGACCAGACCAGGACCGGCACCCCGCGCAACCTGTTCACCGTCGGCATCCTGCTGGCGATCATGGTCCTGCCGATCATCACCGCGGTCTCCCGCGAGGTGTTCCGCCAGGTGCCGCGGATGCACGAGGAGGCGGCGCTCGCGCTCGGCGCGACCCGCTGGGAGATGATCCGCACCGCGGTGCTGCCGTTCGGCCGCCCCGGCATCATCTCGGCCTCGATGCTCGGCCTCGGCCGCGCGCTCGGCGAGACCATCGCGGTCGCGGTGGTGCTGTCCGCCAGCAACGTCCTGTCGCTGCACATCCTCGACGCCGGCGGCGGCACCTTCGCGCAGAACATCGCGCTGAAGTTCGCCGAGGCCGGGGACAACGGCCGCAACGCGCTGATGGCCTCCGGCCTCGTCCTGTTCGTCATCACCCTGCTGGTGAACGGTGCCGCGCGACTGATCATCGCCCGCCGCAAGGAGTACTCGGGGGCCAACGCATGACCGTCACCGCGCTCGTCGAGGACGCCCGGCCCGTCGGCCGTCCGCTGACCGCCAACCGCCTGCCCAAGTGGGCCCCGGCCGCCGTCGCCGCCGGCTCGATCGCCCTCGGCTGCGGGATCGGCGCGGTCGGCGGGCTGGCCAGCCACCTCCAGTGGGGCCTGATCTCGGGCCTGCTCTTCCTCCTGATCAGCTACACCCTCTCGGCCCAGGTCGAGGGCCGTCGGCAGGCCAAGGACCGGTTCGCCACCTCGGTGGTCTGGGTCGCCTTCATCCTGGCCGTCGTCCCGCTGGTCGCCCTGACGGTCTACACCGTCCAGCAGGGCATCCACGTGGTCGACGGGAACTTCCTGGGCCACTCCATGAAGGGCGTGATCCAGTCCGGGCCCGGCGGCGGCATCTACCACGCGCTGATCGGCACCCTGGAGCAGGTCGGCCTGGCCACCGCCATCGCCGCCCCGATCGGTCTGCTGACCGCCGTCTACCTGGTCGAGTACGGCCGCGGCACGCTCGCCAAGGCGGTCACCTTCTTCGTCGACGTCATGACGGGCATCCCGTCGATCGTCGCCGGTCTGTTCATCCTCTCGATCTGGAACCTCGCGCTGGGCTTCAGCTACTCCGGCTTCTCGGGCAGCCTCGCACTGGCGATCCTGATGATGCCGGTCGTGGTCCGGTCCACCGAGGAGATGCTCAAGCTCGTCCCGAACGAGCTGCGCGAGGCCTCGTACGCGCTCGGCGTGCCGAAGTGGAAGACCATCCTGCGGATCGTCCTCCCCACCGCGATCGGCGGCATCACCACCGGTGTGATGCTCGCGGTCGCCCGCATCACGGGCGAGACCGCCCCGGTGATGATGCTGGTGTTCGGCGCCGACTCCATCAACAACAACCCGTTCGAAGGCCCGCAGCAGTCCCTGCCGATGTACATCTGGCAGCAGTACTCGCAGGTCAACAACGACTTCGGCTACGCCCGTGCCTGGGGCGCGGCGCTGGTGCTGATCGCCTTCGTGATGGGGCTCAACCTCATCGCCCGGGGCATCGCGCGCTGGCGCTCGCCCAAGGGCGGGCACTGAGCGACCGACTGACGTACGAGACAGACGAGAGAAGCAACGATCATGGCCAAGCGCATCGACGTCAGCGGACTGTCGGCCTTCTACGGCACCACCAAGGCCATCGAGGACATCTCGATGAGCATCGAGCCCCGCTCGGTGACCGCCTTCATCGGCCCCTCCGGCTGCGGCAAGTCCACCTTCCTGCGGACCCTCAACCGGATGCACGAGGTGATCCCCGGCGCCCGGGTCGAGGGCAAGGTCCTCCTGGACGACGAGAACCTGTACGCCTCCAACGTCGACCCGGTCGCCGTGCGCCGCTCGGTCGGCATGGTCTTCCAGCGCCCGAACCCGTTCCCGACCATGTCGATCTACGACAACGTGATCGCCGGTCTCCGGCTCGCCGGCGTGAAGAAGAAGGCCGTGCTGGACGAGGTGGTGGAGCGCTCGCTGAAGGGCGCCAACCTCTGGAAGGAGGTCCACAACCGGCTGAACAAGCCGGGGGCCGGCCTCTCCGGCGGTCAGCAGCAGCGCCTGTGCATCGCCCGCGCCATCGCGGTCGAGCCCCAGGTCCTGCTGATGGACGAGCCCTGCTCCGCGCTCGACCCGATCTCCACCCTCGCCATCGAGGACCTGATCGGCGAGCTGAAGGAGCAGTTCACCATCGTCATCGTGACCCACAACATGCAGCAGGCGGCCCGCGTCAGCGACCGCACCGCCTTCTTCAACCTGGCCGGCGTCGGCCAGCCGGGCAAGCTGGTCGAGCTGGACGACACCCAGCGGATCTTCTCCAACCCGCAGGTCCAGGCGACCGAGGACTACATCTCCGGCCGCTTCGGCTAGACCGGCCCCGTCACGGGCGGCGCCCCGGCGCCGAGCGGCGTGACGGACCGCGAGCTGTCCCGTGGTGCTGCATGGCGGTGCCGCCACGGGGCATGGAAAAGGGCCCGCCCCCGAGATGTGGGGGCGGGCCCTGTCCGTTCGTGCGTCCTGCTCCGTGCGTCCTGCTCCGTGCGTCCCGCGGGGCCGTCAGCCCCAGAACAGGTGGGCGAACCAGTACACCAGCGCCGCGACGAGCGCGGCCGCCGGCATCGTGATGAACCAGCCGAGCACGATGTTCTTCGCGACGCCCCAGCGCACCGCGCGGATCCGCTTGGTGGCCCCCGCGCCCATGATCGCCGCGGTGATCACGTGGGTGGTGGAGATCGGCGCCTTGAAGACGAACGAGGTGACGTACATGACCGTGGCGGCGGTGGCCTCGGCGGCGAAGCCCTGCGGCGGGTCCAGCTCGATGATCTTGCGTCCGAGCGTCCGCATGATCCGCCAGCCGCCCGCGTAGGTGCCCAGCGAGAGCATGGTCGCGCAGGAGATCTTCACCCAGACCGGGATCCCGTTGCCGGACTGGTGGCCGGAGATGGTGAGCGCCATCACCACGATGCCCATGGTCTTCTGGGCGTCCTGGAGACCGTGCGCCAGCGCCATCGCGGCGGCCGAGGCGGTCTGGGCGACCCGGAAGTTGCGCTTGGCCTTGTGCGGGTTGGCCCGGCGGAAGATCCACAGGATCGCCAGCATCACCAGGAAGCCGCCGACCAGGCCGACCACCGGCGAGACGATCATCGGGATGACGATCTTGTCGAGGACCCCGCTCCAGATCACGTCGATGCCGCCGGCCATCGCCGCGCCCACCATGCCGCCGAACAGCGCGTGCGAGGAGGAGGACGGCAGGCCGAAGTACCAGGTGACCAGGTTCCAGGCGATCGCCCCGACCAGGGCGGCGAACAGGATCACCATGCCCTTGTCGCCGGTGGGGGTCTCGATGATCCCCTTGGAGACGGTGTGCGCCACGCCGCTGCCGAGGAACGCGCCGGCCAGGTTCATCACCGCGGCCATCGCCAGCGCCGCCCGGGGGGTGAGCGCCCGGGTGGAGACCGAGGTGGCGATCGCGTTCGCCGAGTCGTGGAAGCCGTTGGTGTACGTGAAGAAGAACGCAACGCCGACGACGGCGATGAGTGCTGCCATGTCCACGAGGGTCAGGACTCCTTGACGGCGATGGTCTCCACCGTGTTGGCGACGTGTTCGAACGCGTCCGCCGCCTCCTCAAGGACGTCCACGACCTGCTTGAGCTTGAGGACCTCGATGGCGTCGTACTGACCGGAGAACAGGTGGGCGAGCAGCTTGCGGTGGATCTGGTCGGCCTGGTTCTCCAGCCGGTTGACCTCGATCCAGTACTCGGTGAGGTTGGACATGCTGCGCAGGTTCGGCATCGCCTCGGCGGTGAGCTCCGCGGCGCGCGCCAGCACCTCGATCTGCTGCTCGATGCCCTTCGGCAGGGTCTGGATGTCGTAGAGGACGACCAGGTCGACGGCCTCCTCCATGAAGTCCATGATGTCGTCCAGCGACGAGGCGAGGCTGTAGATGTCCTCGCGGTCGAAGGGCGTGATGAAGGACGAGTTCAGCTGGTGGAAGACGGCGTGGGTGGTGTCGTCCCCGGCGTGCTCGGCGGCGCGCATGCGCTCGACGATCTCCGCACGGGCCGACACGTCTGATCCCAGCAGCTCCAAGAGGAGCTTCGATCCGACGACGAGGTTCTCCGCCGCGGCGGCGAACATGTCGTAGAAGCTCGTCTCCTTCGGGGTCAGGCTAAAACGCACGGAAATCTCCGATGTGCGGGGTAGGGACTGAACGATGCTAGGTGCAACCAAGCGCAATCACGCAAACGGGGGGCCGGGGAAGGAGCCGGAAGCTCCCCTTCCGTTCGGCTGCCGCACCGGCTGATCCGGACCGCACCGCCACGTGCGGACTGGAGCCCTCAGTCTGACGGAACCTCGCCCGGATTGTCCCCGTCGTGCGTACGGAAGACCGGGGCGCCGCTCAGACGGGTGAACCGCCGGCCACCCCCGCTCCCGGCCCGGCGGCACGTGCCGGGTCGGCCGTCGGAACACCACGGAGGGCCCTGGTGTTGGACACTGGTGGCCGACGCAGCCACCAGGCACTGAGACGAAGGCGGGGCCGATGACCACCACGCAAGCGCGCACCGAGCCGGAGCACGCGCAGGGGACCGACCCGCACGCCGGCCACGCCCCGGCCGGGCACCACGGCCCGCACGGCTACAGCGCGCAGAAGGACGCCCACCTCAAGCGGCTGCGCCGGATCGAGGGCCAGATCCGCGGCCTCCAGCGCATGGTGGACGAGGACGTCTACTGCATCGACGTGCTCACCCAGGTCTCGGCCGGCACCAAGGCGCTGCAGTCCTTCGCGCTCTCCCTGCTGGAGGAGCACCTGCGGCACTGCGTCGCCGCGGCCGCCGAGGAGGGCGGCGCCGAACTGGACGCCAAGGTGGCCGAGGCCACCGCCGCGATCAGCCGCCTGCTGCGCAGCTGAGCCGCCGGCCGTCCGCCGCTCCGGGGCCCGCCGCGCGGGCCCCGCTAGCCGTCGGCCTCCCGGTCGGCCTGCCCGGGTTCGCTCCGGTCCAGCAGCACCTCGTCGATCCGCTCGGTCGGCAGCCGGTCGCCGGAGCTGGCCGTCGCGGCGATCATCAGCTCCCCGGCCAGATCGATCTCGTCGAGGGCCGCGTCGTCGTGGCCGCCGCTGCGGCCGCCCGTGGACGACACCACCTGCACCACCCCTTCAGTGCCTCGCCAGCCCGGGCGGCAGCCACCCGGAGCCCAGCCTAGGCACTCCGGGGCCCGTCCACATGGCACGGACGGGCCATCTCGGCACCGCCGAAACGGGTGGCCGTCGCTCCCCGGACGGCCACCCGCCCCGGCCGCACCCCGTCTCGCCCCGGCCGCCCGGGAGCATCGGACCCGCCCTACTTCGGGCTCTCCGTGGGCTTCATCTGGTAGATGTCCGAGGCCGCGGGCTCGGCCGCCTCCACCGGCTTGCCGAAGTCCGCCAACGAGGTCGTCGACGTCACCTTCACCTGGTCCTTGGGCTCCTTCGACCCGGCCACCCCGGCGAAGGTGAACACCTCGACCACCTTGCGCAGCCGGCCCTGGTCGTCCAGCCAGGCGTCGTACGGGACCTCCTTGACGGTGAAGGTCTGCGCGCCCGTCCGCAGGCCGTCCCCGCCCCGCCCGCCGGTCGCGTCGGCGGCCTTCGCCAGGTCCAGGGTGCCCCGGTAGTGGTGCAGCGCGACGCCGTCGACGGTCTCGGTGCCCACCGCCTCCGCCTTCTGCGCCCCGCGCAGCGCCCCCGCCGCCGAGGCCGGGTCGGTGGCGCCGCTGCTGACCAGGTTGCCGTCCGGCAGCTGACGCACGTCCAGCTTGACCCACTTGCCCTCGGGGACCTTGGCGCCGCTGTTCTGGAGGTAGACGGTGCCCGGCAGGACCACCTCGACGATCTTCCCGGTGGTCGCCGCGCCCGGCGGCACCTGGACCTCCAGCCGGCCGATCCGCTTGACGTAGTCGTAGCCGCCCGTGCCGCTGAACGAGGCCTTCTTCTCGGCGGACTCGGTGACCAGCTCCGTCGCGGTGTGCGCGGAGCCGGTGCGGCCGGTGATGTCGGCGGCGTTGCGCACCGCCGTCAGCGGGTCCGCGGCGAGCTGGTCGGGCGCGGCCGACTGCTGGTCGGAGGAGCCGTCGGCGGATCCTCCGGAGCAGCCGGCGGCCCCCGCGGCCAGGGCGGCGGCGAGCAGGGCGGCCCCGGCCGCCGAGCGCAGGTGCGGACCCGGCCGGCGTGCCGGCCGTCCGGTGCGCTGCTGGTCGGTCATCTTCATCCTCGCGACAACCCCCTCGGGCCCGACTGCCCCGCCGGACACCACCGGTGGGCAGAGCTCTTTCCGGGCAAACGAGTTGGGGCGCGAAGGGTTACGGGGCCGGTACCGCCGGAGCGTCGCGCGGGGGGCGTCCGGCGCGTTACGGTGAACCACGTGCACAGTGAGCTGCCGGTCGCACCCGGCACCACCAGGATGCCCGAACACCGCCTCGTGATCAGCGAGCGCGGCTCCTTCGCCTTCGCGACCTGCAGCTGCGGCTGGTACTCCCCGGCCCGCCGCTCGCGCGACCTGGCCCGCCGTGAGGGGGCCGACCACCTCGCCGGGAACGGCGCCGAGCCGGACTGACCGCCTGGACCGCCTGGCCGCGTCCGCCCGCGGGCTCAGGCCGCGAGGTCGGACTCCGGCGGCTGCTCCCCGGCCCGCACCGCCCCGCGCCCGCGCCGACGGCCGCGCGGACCGGCCCCGCCGCGGGCCGCGCCGCCGCGCTCGGGCGCCCGGATCAGCGGGGCGACCGCCGTCCGGCTCAGCGCGTGGCAGAACGGCACCAGCACCGCCATCGCGATCGGCGCCAGCAGCAGCACCACGGCGACGGCCAGCGCGAAGCCGCCGATCACGTCGGTCGGGTAGTGGACGCCCATGAACATCCGGCAGAAGCCCTGGAGCAGCGCCAGCCCGCCGGCGATCCAGCCCAGCCTGCGGTTCACCAGGAACAGCGCCACCGCGACGCCCATCGTCATGGTCGAGTGGTCGCTGACGAAGGAGTGGGTGCCGGCCTTGCCGTCCACCAGCACCAGCAGCCCCGGATGGTCGACGAAGGGGCGCGGGCGGTTCACGATCGCGGCGATCGGCAGGTTCGCCAGCTCGGCGACCGCCACCGAGAGCGGCACCCAGAGCAGCCCGGCCATCGCCACCGGCGCGTCCGGACGGCGCCTGGCCTGGAGCCAGGCCACCAGGCCCAGCATCGCCAGGCCGATCAGGATGCCGTACTCGCCGATCCACGAGACCAGGTGGTCAAGCCACTGCGGGGAGCGCTTGGCCAGGCCGTTGACGGCGTAGAGCAGGTCGAGGTCGGGGTTGGTCGTGTCGGCAAGCGGCGTCGACACGCCGCACCTCCTTCTGGTCCACTGCACCTGTACGTTCCCGCCGGGGCCGGCCCCGGCGCCGAAAGCTGACGGGGGGCCACCGGACCCAACGTCATCGCCGGGACACAGCGTTCCATGGAAACACGCGGTTATGTAAACGTGACTCAGCGTCCACAGCGCGCACACAGGTCCCGGCCGTCCCGGCCTCCTCGGGCCTACCCTCCCGCCCCGGTGGGGCTCGGCCCGGCCTGCGCGGGCGGGGCGGCGGCCGCGGGCCGGCCGGAGGCCGCCGGGGTGCCGCTCGGAGCACTGCCCGGTGCGCCGCCCTGGGTGCCGCCCTGGCCTCCCGCCGGGGCGGTGGGCTCCGTCCCGCCCGGCCGGCTCGGGGCGTTCACCACGCCGTCGTTGTTGCGGGTCGGCAGCGCCTGGGCGCCGTCCGAGGTGACCCGGGTCGCGCCGATGTACTCCCGGGTGTCGATCTTGTCGTAGCGGATCACCGCGCCGGTGTGCGGCGCGTTGATCATGTACCCGCCCCCGACGTAGATCCCGACGTGGTGGATGCTCCGCGGATCGCTCAGGTCCGTCGCCCAGAACACCAGGTCGCCCGGCCGCAGCTGGTCCCGCGACGGGTGCGGCCCGGCGTACCACTGGTCGTTGGCGACCCGGGGCAGGGTGATGCCCACACTGGCGAACGCGGCCTGGGTCAGGCCCGAGCAGTCGAACCGCCCGTTCTGCGAGGGCAGGCCCTCGCCGCCCCACAGGTACGGGGTGCCGAGCTTGGTCTGCGCGAAGTAGATCGCGGCCGACGACTGCGCGGACACCTCCAGCGGCGCGGTCGGCGAGACCGGAGCGGTGAAGCTGCGGGCCATCGCCTGGATGTTCCGCACGTAGCCCTGGGTCTCCCGGTACGGCGGGATCCCGTTGTACTTGAGCACCGCGCCCTCGCCGGCGTTGTAGGCGGCCAGCAGGTTGGCCTGCGGGTCGCCCGGGACCTTCGCGACCTGCTTGGCGATCGCGCAGTCGTAGGTCGCGGCCGAGGCGATCGCGTCCAGCGGGTCCCAGACGTCCGCCCTGCCGTCCCCGTTGCCGTCGGTGGCGTACGAGCTCCAGGTGCCCGGCATGAACTGCGCCATGCCCTGCGCCCCGACCCCGGAGCGCGCCTTGGGGTCGAAACCGCTCTCCTGGTACAGCTGCGCCGCGAGCATCGGCGGGGAGATCTCCGCGCAGAGCGCACCCCACCGCTGGATCGGTTCCTGGTAGGCCGCAGGGACCGTTCCGGGGGACAGGGCGGAACGATTCGCCGCCTGCTGCGGCGTCCCACTCGCCGCATAAGTCCCTATCGTCACCAGCCCGATGAACCCGAAACCAACAACTCCCGCAGCGACGGCGGCCGTACCGGCCTTCCGGAGTACCATCAGCACCATCCCGACGAGTCGTCAGTCGAAGTGTCCCGGAAGGCGTTGCTCACCGCAATCATCAGAGATACGAACAGTGAGCGCTATCCTTCGTACGGTGTACATCCTCGCGTACGTGTCCGATGCCTCACGACCAATCCGCGAGAAGTAGCCAAGTCGACATCAGATCTGGCCAAGAATAGGTACCGACCCTTCGCGCGGGCCGGGTCCGGGCCCTTGAATTTGCCTGATCGGGCGGTGAGATGGAAATGAACCTGAGCAGCGTGCACACCAATGCGGTCAGCCACCTGGCCGAGGACCCCCCCAAGAAGCCGAACATCGACACCATCATCGGCGGAATCGCCCCGGACTGGGGGCCGTTCGCGACCCTCGGGTCGGAGGCGCGGGTGATGGTCGAGGTCATCATGGCCGTCGCCATCCTCCTCTGCCTCGGCATCGCGGTCTGGGGCGCGGCCAAGCAGCGGATCGGGGCGACCGCGATGCGCGACAGCTTCGGCGCCGAACAGGGCAAGGGGCTGATCGTCGCCGGACTGACCGGCGTGTTCATCATCGGATCACTCGGCACTCTGTTCACCATTGTCTACGGCATGGCGATCTGACGATCGGACAGCAGTAGTCCGACCTGCCTGAGACCGGGTCCCCGTCCGGACCCCCTCCGACGGCCGGCCCGCCAGGACCCCACCCCCGTTCCCACCCTCCGCTCGCGCCCGCCCCCGGGCGGAGGGCCCCCGGAGCCGCCCCGGCTCCCCGCACCAGGAGGGCCGCCGTGCCGTTGTCCGACGACCAGCCGCGCACCCGTACGCGCCTGCCGGTCGGCGAACAGTCCTCCCCCCAGCAGAACCACCGTCAGTCCCGCCCGCTGCGCGCCCTGCTGGCCGTCCTCGTGGTCGTCACCCTGCTCGTCGTGGCCATCGCCATCGCCAACCGGGTCACACCCGGCAGCGGAAGCGGCACCGGAGGCGGCGCCTCCGCCGACCGCGCCGGCTCCGGCGCCGGCCCCGCCCCCAGCGGCGACCAGCCCGTCGGCACCACCGTCAACGGCATCCCCACCGGCTACCCGCACACCGAACCCGGCGCCCAGTCGGCCGCCACCAACTACGCGGTGGCGATCGGCTCCGCGGACATGTTCCGCACCGACAGCCGGCACGGCATCATCGCCACCATCGCCGACCCGGACGCCCTGGCAGGGCTCCAGGGCCGGCTGGACCAGGGCTTCGGCGGCGACACCGCCACCCGCTACGGCCTCGACGCCCAGGGCCACGCGCCCAAGGGCCTCACCTTCGTCAGCCGCACGGTACCGGTCGGCACCAAGTCGACGGGCTACAGCGACGGCGACGCCAAGGTCGAGGTGTGGTGCACCGGCCTCACCGGCCTCGCCGGCGAGCACTCCGTCCAGCCGGTGACCACCAACTGGTTCACCCTCACGCTCTCGCTGCACTGGACGGGCAGCGACTGGAAGCTCACCGACTACACCAGCAGGCAGGGCCCCGCGCCGCTGCCCGCAGACCAGCAGGCCGCCACCGCCGATGAGATCACCGGCGCCGTCCAGCAGTTCGGGGGGTTCCGCTTTGCGCGTTGACCAGACCTCACGCCGTTCCGGCGCACGGCGCCGCGTGGGCACCCTCGCCGGTGTGCTGGCCACCTTGCAGGTGGCGGCGCTGGCGGCCGCCCAGCGGGTGCTCGCGGAGCCGTCGCCGACGCCGAATCCGAGCGGCACCGCCAAATCCAACTGCCCTGACCTGCCGATCTCGGGCAGCGACATTCTCTGCGCCGACAAGCCCGGCGGGGGCTCCCTCCCCGGTGGCGGCGCCGTCGGGGCTGTGGCCGATCCGCTCGGGTCGTTGGCCAAGAGCTGTGCGCAGGCCGCGGCGTGGGTGGTGCGGAAGTTGTCGGGGGCGATCGACGGGACGACGCAGGTGGACTTCACCAACGCGTCGTTCCTGCAGCAGTACGCCGTGGTGTTCGCCGTGTCGACGGTGATCACGCTGGTGCTGTGGCTGCTGGCGGTGGCGAAGCGGGCGGTGCGGGGAGCGCCGTTGGCGACGGCGTTCTCGGAGGCGATCGGCTTCCTGTGGCTGACGGTGGTGGCGTCCGCGTTCACGCCGTTGATCCTGTACACCGTGGTGAGCGTGACGGACGGGCTGACCAAGGCGATCGCGGTCGGGACGAAGACGGACACCGGGTCGTACCTGGGGGGCTTCGCGGACACGCTGGAGAAGGGTGACGTGGGCGGCGGCCCGCTGATACTCGTGATCGTGTCGCTGGTCGCGGTGCTGGCGGCGGCGGTGCTCTGGGTGGAGCTGCTGATCCGGGCGGCGATGCTGTACGTCGGCGCGCTGCTGGGTACGGCGGTGTACGCGGGGCTGGTGGACCGGCAGCTGTGGAAGCACGTGCGGCGCTGGGCGGGGGTGATGCTGGCGGTGGACCTGGCGAAGCCGATCATCGTGGTCATCCTGGGTCTGGCGGGCGCGGTGGCGACCGGCTCCGGGGCGGACGACGACTTCGCCCGGGTGCTGTCCGGGCTGGCGATCCTGTTCCTGTCGATCTTCGCGAGCGCCTCGGTCTACCGCTTCGTGCCGGGTTTCGGCGACGAGATGCTGAACATGCGCGGGGCCCGGGCCAATGCCGTGCAGGCCGGTTCGGCGATGATCAACGGCACCGCGAACCTGATGAAGCAGGGCATCAGCACCCACGGCGACCGCGGTCAGGGGGCCGGTACGGGTGGCGGCGGGGGTGCCGGCGGCGGTTCGGTCGCGCCGGGCATCGCCGCGCACGCCGGGCGGACGCCGTCCCCGCCGCCGCAGGGCGGGCCGAAGCAGGGCCCGGTTCCGATCCGCGACAGCAATCCAGCGAAGGGAGGGTGACGGGTAAGTGAGCAGTGAACCGCTCGGCCAGTACGGTGCCCAGTACGCCCAGCCGTACGTCCACCAGCGCCGCACCTACCTGATCGGCAAGGCCCGCCCGAACGCGCCGATCGGCCGGAACCGGGAGTCCGGCGAGATCGTGCTGATCATCTTCGGGGCCTTCCTCGGCATGCTCTGGGGCCTGCTGATGCCGGTCCTGCCGCTGCGGATCGGCGGTCTGGTCGGTCTGCCGGCGCTCGCCATCGCGGCGGTGTACGTGCCGTACCGCAGGCGGACGTTCTACAAGTGGGTGGAGATCAACCGCACCTACCGCCGGACGGTCCGCAGCGGGCGGGCGGTGTGGCGTTCGGACGTGATGGACGCGGGCACCCGGTTGGACGGCCGGGAGGTGGAGGTCGGCCCGCCGCCGGGGGTGGGGCGGTTGCGCTGGCTGACGGCGCCGTTCGGGCCGGACGAGGTCGGGGTGCTGATGCACCTGGAGCGGCGCACGGTGACGGCCGCGATCGAGATCGAGGGCCCGGGCGTGGGCCTGCGGGACTCGGAGGACCAGGAGGCCCTGGTCGACCGCTTCGGGACGCTGCTGAAGCACGTCGCCAACGGGGACGGCTTCGTGACCCGGCTGCAGATCCTGGCCCGGACCCTGCCGGCCGACCCGGACGCGCACGCCAAGGACGTCGAGCGGCGCGGCGACCCGTCCTCGCCGCGCTGGCTGCAGGACTCGTACGACCAGCTCCAGTCGATGGTGTCGACCTCCTCGGAGCAGCACCGGGCGTACCTGGTGGCCTGCATGCACTACACCCGTGACCTGGCCGCCGAGGCGCACGCGATGGGCCGGACGGCCACCGGGCGGCGGGCGCGGGACGACGAGGGGCTGGCGGCCGTGATGGCACGCGAGCTGACCGACATCTGCGCCCGGCTGGCCGAGGCGGACATCCGGGTGCGCCAGCCGCTGGGCCAGGCCCGGCTCTCCTCGCTGCTGCACTCGATGTACGACCCGGACCACCCGATCGACCACATCCAGGCGATGTCCCGGCGCAACGCCTGGCCGGCCGAGCTGGACGCGACCGACCCGCAGTACCTGCAGGCGAAGACCCGGGAGTCGGCGACCCGGGAGCCGTGGTGCCACGCGACCGCGTGGATCAAGGAGTGGCCGCTCACCCCGGTGGGCGTCAACTTCCTGGCGCCGCTGCTGGTGCACACCCCGGACGTGATCCGGACGGTCGCGGTGACGATGGACCTGGAGCCCACCGACGTCGCGATCGAGCGGATGCTGACCGAGAAGACCAACGACGAGGCCGAGGCGAGCCGCGCGGCCAAGATGAACCGCACGGTCGACCCGCGCGACCTGGCCCACACCGGCCGGGTGGACCAGCGCGGCGACGACCTGGCCTCCGGCGCGGCCGGGGTGAACCTGGTCGGCTACATCACGGTCTCCTCGCGCAACCCCGACGCGCTGGCCCGCGACAAGCGGACCATCCGGGCCTCGGCCGGCAAGAGCTACCTCAAGCTGGAGTGGTGCGACCGCGAGCACCACCGGGCCTTCGTCAACACCCTCCCGTTCGCCACCGGCATCCGCCGCTGAGCGGACGCACCCGCACACCCGTGCACCCGCACACCCGTACGTCCGTCCACCGCTGACCCGTCAGGAGCCCGCCCATGGCGCTCGGCAACCTCTCCGAGGCGTTCACCAGCCTGATGTTCGGCAAGGTGGAGACCACCCGTCTGCCGGTGCGCACCTCCACCGGCCAGGCGCAGGCCGTCTACCTGCCGACCGCCGCGCCGGGGCTGGGCGACTCCGGGGTGATCATCGGGCGCGAGGTGTACAGCGGCAAGGGGTACGTCTACGACCCCTTCCAGCTGTACGGGCAGCAGCTGCCCGCGCCGCACTGGCTGGTGCTCGGCGAGTCCGGCAACGGCAAGTCGGCGCTGGAGAAGACGTACGTGCTGCGGCAGCTGAGGTTCCGCGACCGCCAGGTCGTGGTGCTGGACGCGCAGGGCGAGGACGGCGTGGGCGAGTGGAACCTGATCGCCAACGCGCTGGGCATAAAGCCGGTCCGGCTGGACCCGATGGCGGCCCGGGACGGCGGGGTGAAGCTCAACCCGCTGGACCCGGCGATCACCCAGAACGGCCAGCTGTCGCTGCTGCGCACGATCGTCGAGGTGGCGATGGGGCGCGGGCTGGAGGAGCGGGCCGGCTTCGCGCTGAAGGCCGCGCACGCCCACGTGGTGGCCTCGGTGAAGGACCGCCAGCCGGTGCTGGACGACATCATCGACACCCTGCGCAACCCCGAACTGTCCTCGGTGGAGTCGCTGGGCGTGGCGGTGGGCGAGGTGCAGTCCTGGGGCCTGGACGTGGCGCTGGTGCTGGACCGGCTGGTCGACGGCGACCTGCGGGGCATGTTCGACGGGTCGACGACCGACGGCATCGACCTGGACGCGCCGCTGATCGTCTTCGACCTCTCGCACATCGACCGCAACTCGATCGCGATGCCGATCCTGATGGCGATCGTCGGGGTGTGGCTGGAGCACACCTGGATCCGGCCGGACCGGAAGAAGCGCATCTTCCTGGTCGAGGAGGCCTGGCACATCATCAACAGCCCCTTCGTGGCCCAGCTGTTCCAGCGGCTGCTGAAGTTCGGCCGCCGGCTCGGCCTGTCCTTCGTCGCGGTGGTCCACCACCTGTCCGACGTGGTGGACGGCGCGGCGGCCAAGGAGGCCTCGGCGATCCTGAAGATGGCCTCGACCCGGACGATCTACATGCAGAAGGCCGAGGAGGCGCGGGCCACCGGCCGGGTGCTGGGCCTGCCGCGCTGGGCGGTGGAGATCATCCCGACCCTGTCGCCGGGCATCGCGGTCTGGGACGTCAACAGCAACGTCCAGGTGGTCAAACACATCATCACCGAGGCGGAGCGCCCGCTGGTCTACACCGACCGCGCGATGACCGAGGACGCGGTGGCCGAACGGGTGCGCGCGGACCAGAAGTTGGCGGCCGAGCCGGGGGTCTGAGGGGCCTTCTCCGCAGGCTCCGCACCCGGCGGACGGTGACGGTTCGTCCGTAGGTAATCCTCTCGTTACGTTCCACGTCCTGACAGCTACGCGCGTTGACCCTAGGCTTCGCAGTCGCAACACATGTCACACGCCCGAACGCCGCCGCTGTCCGCAGCCGGTGCTCCCTCCAAGGTGCAGGGGAACCCTTCATGCTCACCGTCAGATCCCGACGGACGGCGCTCGCCGTCGTCGCCGCCGCTGGTCTGCTCGGCACGGTCGTCGTGCCGACGGCCGCCCAGGCCGCCGACGCCAAGCGCCACAAGACCGTCAACCTCCAGCTGCTGGCGATCAACGACTTCCACGGCAACCTGGAGCCTCCGGCCGGTTCGTCCGGCACGATCAAGGAGATCGACCCGGCCACCGGCAAGGAGGTCGCCACCCCGGCCGGCGGCATCGAGTACCTGGCCACCGAGCTGCGCAAGGCACGCATCCCGGCCGACGACTCGATCACCGTCGCGGCCGGCGACATCATCGGCGCCAGCCCGCTGACCTCGGCGCTCTTCCACGACGAGCCGACCATCGAGGCGATGGACAAGCTCGGCCTGGACGTCACCTCCGTGGGCAACCACGAGTTCGACGAGGGCGCGCAGGAGCTGCGTCGCATGCAGGACGGCGGCTGCCACCCGACCGACGGCTGCTACGAGCCCGGCCGCACCTTCAAGGGCGCCAACTTCAACTACCTGTCGGCCAACGTCACCGACGAGAAGACCGGCAAGCCGCTGCTGGCGCCCTACTGGGTGACCAAGTCCCAGGGCGTGAAGGTCGGCTTCATCGGCGTCACCCTGGAGGGCACGCCGAACATCGTGACCGCCGAGGGCGTCAAGGGCCTGAAGTTCGCCAACGAGGTCACCACGATCAACAAGTACGCCGCCGAGCTCAAGGCCAAGGGCGTCAACTCGATCGTCGCGCTGATCCACGAGGGCGGCTACCCGGCCAGCAGCGTCTACAACTACGACTGCGGCGCGGCCGGTCAGGGCATCTCCGGCCCGATCGTCGACATCGCCAAGAAGATCGACCCGGCGGTCGGCGCCATCGTCACCGGCCACACCCACAACGCGTACGCCTGCAGCATCCCCGACCCCGACGGCGTCCCGCGCTCGGTGACCAGTGCCGCCTCCTTCGGCCGGCTCTTCACCGAGATCGACATGAAGCTGGACAAGACCACCGGCGAGATCGTGCGCCCCTCGGTCAAGGCCGAGAACCACGTGGTGCGCCGCACGGTCGAGAAGGCGTCCGACATGACGGCGCTGGTCGACCACTACTCCAAGCTGGCCGCCCCGATCGCCAACCGTCCGGTCGGCTACGTCGCCTCGGACATCAACGGCCGCGGCAGCAGCGACCTGGAGAAGCCGCTCGGTGACGTGATCGCCGACTCGCAGCTCGCCGGGCTGGCCCCGGCCGACAAGGGCGGCGCCCAGGTCGCCTTCATGAACCCCGGCGGCATCCGCTCCGACCTGGTCTACAAGGCCTCCGGCGGCGAGGGCGACGGCGTGGTGACCTACGGCGAGGCGTTCACCGTCCAGCCGTTCACCAACATGATGCAGGTCAAGACGCTGACCGGGGCCCAGCTGATCCAGCTGCTCCAGCAGCAGGTGAGCGGTTCCAACGCGGCCGCGCCGAAGGTCCTCCAGGTGTCCTCGAACCTGCACTACACCCTGGACATGCGCAAGACCGGTGCGGACCGGGTGGTCGTGGACTCGGTGCGGCTGAACGGCGCGCCGGTCGACCCGGCGGCCACTTACCGGGTCGCGGCCAACGAGTTCCTGGCCGGCGGCGGCGACGGCTTCCCGGCCTTCGCGGCCGGCACCGACAAGCTGGTCGGCGCCTCGGACCTGGACGTCTTCGTGGCCTACCTGAGCGCCCACAGCACGGCGGCCTCGCCGCTCCAGGCCCCGGCGCAGGACCGGATCAAGATCATCGGCCCGGGCAGCGACATCGACTGACCGTGAGCCGGCTCCGGGGCGTGAGCCCTGGGACGGGGGCGGGTGGGGCGCTGTCGGGGCGCCCCACC
>NZ_JBHUAL010000152.1:0-4340 GCF_042789775.1 Kitasatospora sp. NPDC056800
CGGCTTTGCAATTTCTTGACCAGCCTGCCGAGGAGTACGAGGCGGGCCGGCCTGTTGAGGTGTCAAGGAGCAGCGCCCATCGTGGCAGACGGCCACGACACCGTTCTCCGCGGACACCGCTGAAGGCCCGGGCGGCGCTTGTGTCCGCGTGGGCGGAGCCGGGTGAGGAGTCACCGCCAAGGGCGACGGCACCCGGGGATCCCGGCATCGCACGACCGCCGGCACCGACCCCGAAGATGGAGGCGATCCCTCATGGGCGCGGGGAAGACGAAGCCGAGCTCCGTCCGCCCTCTGCCTCCTGCGGCTAACCCCCACGGGCACGGGGAGGACATTTCGTCTCCCGCCACCCTGTGACGGAAGTTCGGCTGACCCCCGCGCCCGCGGGGAGGACGGTCGGCCTGACTGTCAGGCCGACCACCGCCGCGGCTGACCCCCGCGGCGCGGGGAGGACGAACCGTCACCGCGGCGGCCCTGGTCATCTGGCTTCGTACGTGACCGTTCTCCGGTCCACAGCTACTGCCCGACACGCCGGTTGAGCCAGGACTTCTCCAGCTCTGACAGTGGCGACTCAGGCGCTGGTCCGGTTTCGTTGTAGACGGCGATTGGGTCGTCCGGTGCTGACCACGAGCCGACCGTGGCTAGCTGGTAGACGTACTCGCCGCCCTTCGGCAGCGGGACTGCGATTCGCTCGAGTGCGGGCGGACCGGGAACACACCGGCCAACGTCCTCGCCGTAGGGCCCATCCCCGAAGACCGCGTGCATCCAACCCTGCGGCGGCGTTCCGCTCACATCGAAGACGTCCTCCATGCCCTCCCCTTCTGCCGCAAAGATCGTATCGGCGCCAAGCCCTGAAGGCTCCCCATCAAGTTCGGCCGGACAAGCTCCTAGTCGATCAGCGCGGCGTACGACGAGCGCCCCCGCCCGCGCCCGCAGGGAGAACCCGGGCTGGAGCTTTCCGGCTGACCCCCGCGCGCGGGGAGGACAGCGGTGGAACCCGCCCCGGCCGGCTCAGCGACGGCTGACCCCCGCGGGCGCGGGGAGGACTAGTGAGTAGCTAGCTCCCGCGTGGTGCCCAGCGGCTGACCCCCGCGCCTGCGGGGAGGACCCGGCGAGGATCGCCGCGGTGATCTCGGCCGGCGGCTGACCCCCGCACTCGCGGGGAGGACGATGCGCGCTCTTCGCGCCCGGACCGAGGACGGCGGCTGACCCCCGCGGGCGCGGGGAGGACGTCGTACCCGACTTCGGCCAGTCCCCCGAGTACGGCTGACCCCCGCGGGCGCGGGGAGGACTCGCGCACGATGCGGTGCTGGCCGCCCTCGGCCGGCTGACGCCCGCGCTTACGGGGAAGACCTGAACTCCTGCTGGCCGACGAGCACCGGCTTCGGCTGACCCCCGCGCTTGCGGGGAGGGCCCGCCTGAGTTGAAGTCGGCGACGAACGTAGCCGACTGGCCCCCGCTTGCGCGAGGAATGAGCACAGTGGCTCTCGAAGAAACCAACCAGAGGCGGCTGACCCCCGCTTGCGCGGGGATTGATTCAAAAGCATATGCCGTATAAGTGCCAGAAGCGATCGGCTGACCGAATGCTCCGGCAAGGATTTTGAAAGTGATATCTGAATACATTAACCATCATTCCCTGTCTTCACTCGCCAAGCCTCTAGTTGTCTTTATTTGGTGAGTCACTGCAGCTCATTTTCTGGCTTTGGCGGCGGCGAGTCTCACCGCCGCGACCGTCAGCCGCTGGTAGCTTCCTCCGTGCTCGCGTCGGCGCACCGCAGGCATCAGAACGCACTGTCATGGAGGAACGTTGGACGACGACAAGCAGCCCTGGCACAAGCGCGCTCCGTCCATTCTTGCCGCAGTCACCGCATTCTTTGGCGCCGTCGCTGCCATCGCCGAGTGCATTCAAAAGCTTCGATAAGCAAAAGCGACGAAGCGGTCCGCAGCCAGCCACTCCAGGGAACCGGTTCACGGTCGGCTTCCCTCCGGGAACGCGAGACGAGCGTCCCGCACCAGGTGACGGGGGACAGCGCGCATTAGGTCAGCCCTGGTCCAACTGCGGGTTCCATCGCGGGCGCGGGATCCTATCGGGTGGGCCGGGGTTGGGACGCGGTTTCGGGGGAGCCGGCCTGGCCTGAGGTCGGGGCAGGGGCTGTTGTCAGTGCCGGGTGATAGTTCACTGGGCATGGTTCTCGACGAGGGCGTAGGACAGTTACCGGATCTGCGGTTGTGGGGCAAGGAGAGCGGGTTGCCGGCCGCGTATCCGGTGGTCTGTCACCTGTTGGACACGGCGGCGGTCGCGGTGGCGTTGTGGGATGCGGTGCTGCACCCGCAGGTCCAGAAGCGGCTGGCCGAGGCCGTGGGTGTCGGGGTGGACGAGGCCCGGAGGATGGTGGGGTTCTGGGCCGGCCTTCACGACGTCGGGAAGATCATTCCCGGGTTCCAGGCGCAGGTGCCCGGCGTGTTCGGCCGGCTCGCCGGCGAGGACCGGTACGCCGCCGGAACCGACGGCGCGGGCGGGGCCGGGGGGCGGCTGCGGCACGAGGTGGCGACGCACTGGGCGCTGGTGGAGTTCTTCGAGGAGTGCGGCTACCCGCCGGTCGGCCGGCTGGTGAGGAAGTCCGCGGCCCACCAGATCGCGCAGCTCCTCGGGGGACACCACGGCTGCTACGGGTCGGTGCCGGAGGCGCGGAAGCTGGCCGATCCGTCCGGGTACCAGCCCGGGCTCGGGGCGGGCCCGGGCTGGCGGGAGCAGCGGTTGGTGCACGCGCGTGTGGTGCGGCGGGTGACGGGGGCTCGTGGGGTTCCGGTGGGGGTGTTGCCGGGGTGGGCGGCGGTGGTGGTGACGGGTCTGGTGGTGGTGGCGGACTGGTTGGCGAGTCAGGTGGAGGTGATCGTCGGTCGGATCCCGTCGTCGGGGTGGGTGGCGGACGAGGAGGCGTTGGGGGCGCACTACCGGGTGGCTGTGGGGGCGGCGCCGGGGTGGGTGCGGGAGGCGGGTCTTGGGCGGGCGGTGTTTCCGGCGAGGTCGTTCGTCGAGCAGTTCCCGGGTTTTCGTGAGGCGAATCCGCTGCAGGAGAGCGTTTCGGAGGATCTTCCGGGTCTGCTGCGGGGGCGGGAAGGGGTGGGGGGTTCGGGGTTGGTGCTGGTGACGGCGCCGACGGGGGACGGGAAGACGGAGGCGGCGTTGCACGCGGCGTCGGTGCTGGCGCGCGGGTCGGGGGCGTCGGGGTTGTTCGTGGGGTTGCCGACGATGGCGACGGCGGATGCGATGTTCGGCCGGGTCGGGGAGTTCGCCGACGCGAATGTCGAGGGTGAGCGGGCGCTGATGCTGTTGCACAGCATGGCGTGGCTGGGCGTTGAGCGTGAGTACGGTGGCGGGGGGCCAGTGCTGGCCGACCGGGAGGCCGGACGGTGGTTGCGGACGGGGCGGCGGGGGATCCTCGCGCCGTTGGGGGCGGGGACGGTCGACCAGGTGCTGGCCGGGGTGCTGCCGCTGCGGTACAACGTGCTGCGGTTGTTCGGCCTGTCGGGCAAGGTGCTGGTCGTCGACGAGGCGCACGCGTACGGGCCGTGGATGCACAGCCTGCTGGTGCGGCTGCTGGAGTGGCTGGGCGCGTTCGGCGCGCCGGTGGTGCTGCTGTCGGCGACGCTGACGGGCCGGGTGGCGTCGTCGCTGGTGAACGCCTACCGCCGGGGTGCGGGTTTCCTGGAGCCGGCGACGGTGGAGCCGTGCTACCCGGGGTGGCTGTTCGTGGACGCGGGCTCGGGGGAGGTGGCTGCGCTGCGGAAGGTCGGCAGTGGCCGGGAGCGGACGCTGCGGGTGGAGCGGTACCCGGTGCGGTGGGACGTGCGGGAGGACCCGGGGAAGCCGCCACCGGCCGGGGGTCGGCGGGCGGTGTTGCGGGAGCTGCTGGTGCCGGTGGTCGATGGCGGCGGGTGCGTGCTGGTGTGCTGCACGACGGTCGCCGAGGCGCAGGCGACGTACCGGGACCTGTGTGAGGGGCTGCCCGGGCTGGCGGCGCGTGAGGGGGGCTTGCGTCTGCTGCATTCGCGGTTTCCGGCGTTCGAGCGGCAGCGGATCACCACCGAGTGCGAGGCGGCCTACGGCAAGCCGAAGGGCGGCGGGGAGGGCGGCGTGGTGCGGCCGGGTTCGGTGCTGGTCGCCACCCAGATCGTCGAGCAGTCCCTGGATCTGGACTTCGACCTGGTGGTGTCGGACCTGGCGCCGTTGGCACAGTTGCTGCAGCGGGCGGGGCGGGGCAAGCGCCATGACCGGAAGGTGCGGCCGGTGTGGAGCGGGGCGGTGGACGAGCCGCGGCTGGTGGTGCTGGAACCGCTCG
>NZ_JBHUAL010000152.1:4439-23977 GCF_042789775.1 Kitasatospora sp. NPDC056800
TGCGGGCGGGGCGGGGCAAGCGCCATGACCGGAAGGTGCGGCCGGTGTGGAGCGGGGCGGTGGACGAGCCGCGGCTGGTGGTGCTGGAACCGCTCGGCGACGACGGCGCGGTGTGTGCGCCGCGCGACTGGGGGACGGTGTACGACGCGTCGCTGCTGCGGCGCACCAGTGTGCTGCTGGCGGAGCCGGGCAACGAGGCGGTCGCGGTTCCGGGTGATGTGCAGCGCCTGGTGGACGCCGTGTACGCGGACGACTTCGGGGAGGGCCTGGAAGGGGCGGCCCGGCGTGAGCTGGCGCGGATGGACGCCGAGCGGGTGGCCTCGGCCGCGGCCGAGGGGCAGTTGGCCGAGGGGACGACGGTGTGTGCGCCGTTCGACGTGCGAGGCGACCTGTCCGTGCTCAGCGAGCGCCCGGTGGCCGAGGAGTTGTTGACGACGCGCCTGGGCGCGGACAGCGGCCGCGCGGTGTGCGTCTACGCGCGGGCCGGCGGGGAGCCGGCGCTCGACGCCGACGGCAGGGTCCCGCTGCCGGGCCGCGGTGGCGGGGTCCTGCGCCGTGAGGACGTCGAGTGGATCGTGCGGCACACGGTGCCGGTTCCCGGCCGGTGGCTGAGGGGCGGGGGTGGCGAGCACGAGGTGCCGCGCTCATGGGGGAAGCGGCCGGTGCTGGCCGACCTGGTGCTGCTGCCGATGCGCCTGGACGGGCAGGGCCGGTGGCGGTGCCGGCTGGGGGAGAGGGAGCTGGAGATATCGGAGGAGGTGGGACTTTCCGAGATCTAGCCACCTCGTGTACGTACGTGTCGCTAGGTTGGGTGCACCGGATCCCCAGGGTCGTCGAACGGCCCGTCGGGGCAGGGGTGTTGCCCGATTCCGCCCGCGGCGCCGCCTGGGCGCGGCCGCCGCGTCGTCCTGTCCGTATCCGCCTCACCGGAGGCCTCCTTGCCGTCCGCACCACCCGTTGGCTCCGCGCCAGCACTCCTGCCGGCCCCGTCGGCACCAACCGGATCACCGGTCCCGCCGCGGCCCGCGTACAACCTGTTCGACGAGCCGTGGATCCCCGTCCGCTGGCGCGACGACGTGCCCACCGGCGACAACGAACCACCACGGCCCGACGCGGTGGGACTGCGCCTGCTGCTGCTCCACGCCCACGAGATCGAGCGGATCGCCGTGGCTCTCCCGCCGGCGCTGTCGGCGCTGTACCGGGTCCTGTACGCGATCACCGCGCGCCTGACGGGCCTGGACGCGGCCTTGCCCCGTCCCGGCGACACCCGGGCCGAGGGTGAGGACTGGTCGGAGCGGCGGGTCGCGCTCGCCGACGATGGGAGCTTCGACCCGGACGACGTGGAGACGTTCGCAGCGGAGTGGCGGCACCGGTTCGACCTGTTCGACCCGCAGCGGCCCTTCCTCCAGGACCCCCGGCTCGCCGGGCAGTGCGACCCGGCGAACACCGCCGGGGTGGACAAGCTCGTCACCACCCGCCCGTCGGGCAACAACCACGCCTGGTTCCGGCACGTCGACAGCACCGCGCCCGACCTGCCCTCCAGCGCCGAGGCCGTCCTGCACCTGCTGGTCTGGCACTACTACGGGCCGTCCGGCCGCTGCTCGAGCCGCACCGTCGACGGCACCAGCACGGCCAACAGCAAGGCCGGACCGCTGCGCAGCACGCTGTCCTACCACCCGGAGGGCGAGTCGCTGTTCGTCACGCTGCTCGCGGGCCTTCCCGAGCCCGGGGCCGCGGTTCGCCGGGAGGAGGACCTGTGTCCATGGGAGTGGACGCAGCTGCCGGACCCGGGTGGTGCGCCGCCGGTCCTGGCCGGGAGGTGTTCGGAGCTGACGGCCCGTTCCCAGCACGCGGTGCTGCTGGTGGCCGACGGCGGTGGGGAGCGGGTGCGCGACGTGTTCATCACCTGGTCCTCTCTCCACAAGATCCCCCGGGACGGGGACCCCTACCTGATCTGGCAGACCAGTAAGGAGGGCAACTCCTACCCCCGCCCGGCCGACTCCGGGCGTGCCCTGTGGCGGGACCTGGACGCGCTGCTGCTCAAGGAGCCGGACGGTGTCGCTCAGCCGCGCCGGCCGAAGGTGTTCTCCACCGCGGTCGAGGTGTCGGAGTACCTGTGGGTGCGGGCGCTGGGCTTCGAACAGGACGGCCAGGCCAAAGACGTGCAGTTCGTCGACGCCACCACCCCGCCCGTCCTCGAGTTCACCGAGACCGAGAACCGCGCTGGCCCGGCACTCGCCGTCGAGATCGGCCGGCTGCGGGTGCTGGGGGAGCAGTACGGCGTGCGGCTGGAACGGGCGGTGAAGAAGGCCTGGGCGGCGTTCACCGACGCGTCGAAGGTCCGTGACTGCTCGTGGGCGGCGGACGCCGCCGCCCGGTACTGGCCGGCCGCCGAGGCGGAGTTCTGGAGGCGCCTCGAGGGCCGCGACTTCGCGGGCGCCGCCGCCGTGTTCCGCGCCATCGCCGAACAGGCCTACGACACCGTCACCTACAAGGCTCTCGGCACCGCGCGCGGCTCCAAGGCCTGCACCGCCGCCCGCCTCGAACTGTACGGCGGTCCCACCAAGAAGACGGGCAAGGCCCCCCGCGGAGCGGGCAAGGCCGGCCAGAGCTCCAGCAGCACGGAGGACCAGTGACCGACACCACGACGATCCCCGCTCCCACCCCGCCCACGGAACCGCCGCCCGCCGCCTCGAACCGCGGCACCGTTCCGGCGCTCGGCCGCGCCCGGGCCTTCGCCGCCTGGATCGACCGGCGCAGCCACGACGACCCCGGTGTCCGGTCGGCGCTGCGGCGCGGGGTGGGCAAGCCGGTGGACAAGGCACCGTTCATGCACCGCTACGTCGCGTCGTGGCTGACCGAGGAGCAGTTGCGCGACCGGGACGTGGAGCGCGCGCACTACACGGTGGCGGCGCTGGTCGCCGCGCAGCGCCGCGACCAGTACACGGCCGCCGCGTGGGCGGCGGGCAGCGGCGGGCGGGACGGGGACGCCGCGGGCGGCACCGGACCCGCCCCGGCGGCCGGGACCGGTGGGGCCGGTGCCGGCAGCGAAGACGGCCAGGCCGACGGGACGGGTGCGGGCGGTCCACGGACAGACACGGCGGTCCGGCCGGGGCGCAGTCTGGGCCGGTCGCTGGCCGACGGCGTCGGCGCCGGGCTGCGCGAGGCGTCGGTGGAGACCAAGCTCAACCTGCTGACCCGCCAGAGCGTGGAGGGGCTGCACCGGCACCTGCCCGCCGCGGTGCGCCAGCTGCGCGAACGCGGCGTCGACGTGGACTGGGCGCAGCTGCTGGTGGACCTGTGCCGGTGGCGGCGGCATTCGGGCGCGGTGAAGCGCCGGTGGCTGCAGGACTACTACCGGGCGGTGCAGGCCGGTGAGGAGCGGGCCGCGCGCGAGGCGGACGAACGCGACACCGCGGTCGCCGCCGATACCGCCGGCGGCGGCCAGGGGGAGGCGGACGACCGAACCTGACCCCCCAACGGGGCGAGGCCCGTCGCCCCGCCGCCCGGCTTGCCGTTTCGTACCGACTTTCCCCGAACCAGTCCAGGAGAAGAACAGTGCCCTCCCGTTCCGACGCCGCGTCCGCGCGTTTCCTCGACCTGCACGTCGTCCAGGCCGTGCCGTTCGCCAACCTCAACCGCGACGACAACAACTCCGTCAAGACGGTGCGCTACGGCGACACCGACCGCACCCGGGTCAGCAGCCAGTCCTGGAAGCGCGCCGTCCGCGAGTACTTCCAGGACGGCTTCGGAGAGCGGGCGCTGCGTACCCGCCGCATCGGCGCGCGCGTCACGCGCCTGCTGCAGGAGGAGCACGGCTGGCCCGAGGACCTCGCGCAGCGCGCCGGCCAGCACACCGCGGCGGGCAGCAGCATCAAGTTCGAGACGTCCAAGGACACCCCGGTCGTGACCACCAACGCGATGGTCTATGTGCCGGAGAGCGCGGTCGCCGAACTCGCCGCGCTCGCCGTCGAGCACCGCGACGCGCTCGCCGCCGCCAAGGACATCAAGAAGAGCAGCGACAAGAGCGTGCTGCCCAAGGACCGCATCGACACGATCCTGCGCACCCGCAACGGCGTGATCAACCTTTTCGGCCGGATGCTCGCCGAGGTCGACGACGCCGGCGTCGACGGCGCCGTCCAGGTCGCCCACGCCATGACCACGCACGGTGTCGATGTCGAGCTCGACTACTTCTCCGCCGTCGACGACGTCACCTCCGCCTGGGGCGACACCACCGGCAGCGCCCACATGGGCACCGCCGAGTTCAGCGCCGGCGTCTTCTACCGCTACGCCACCGTCGACCTCGCCGACCTCGCCCGCAACCTCGGCGGCGACCTGACCGCCGCCCGAGAGCTCGCGGGCGGCTTCGCCGAGGCCTTTCTGCTCTCCCTGCCCCGCGCGAAGAAGACCGCCACCGCCCCCCACACCATTCCCGACCTCGCCCACGTCGCCGTGCGCGCCGACCGCCCGCTGTCCTACGCCGCCGCGTTCGAGCAGCCCGTCCGCTCGCACACCGACGGCGGCTACGCCCTCCCCTCGCGGGCCGCGCTCGCCCGCTACGCCACGGCGGCGGACCGGCTGCTCGGTGGCCGCGGTCGGGTCTTCGCCGGCTGGGCGAGCCTGGAGGACAAGGACCTGACCGGGCTGGGCGAGCACGTCGAGTCCTTCCCCGCTCTCATCGACGCCGCCCTGGACGCGGTGTACGCGCGCGAGACGGTCGACGCGTGAGCGCGTACCTTCCGGCCCCCCGCCCGGCTTCCGGCGGGCGGGGGCTGCTGCTGCACCTGGCCGGGCCGTTGCAGTCCTGGGGCGAGCGGAGCCAGTTCAACGAGCGCGACACCGCGCCGTTCCCGACCCGCTCGGGTGTCATCGGCCTGCTCGCCTCCGCGCTTGGCCGTGAGCGCGGCGCGGACATCACCGACCTGGTCGGGCTGTCGCTGACCGTGCGCGTCGACCGGCCCGGTGTCCTGCTGCGCGACCTGCACACCGTCGGTGGCGGCTTGCCGCCCGGCGCGACGGTCACCACCGCGGACGGCAAGAAGCGGCCCGGCGCGTCGTCCACGCTCCTGTCGCACCGCCACTACCTCGCCGACGCGGCGTTCACCGCGGCGGTCACCGGCGACCCGGCTGTGCTCGCCGCGTGCGCCGACGCCCTCGACGCGCCGAGGTGGCCGCCGTTCCTCGGCCGCCGTTCCTGCCCGCCCGAGGGCCCGCTACTGCTCGGACTGTTCGACGACGTCACCCGGCAGCTGATCGGCCTGCCGATCGCCCGCCGCCGACCCGCGAGCGCCGCGAACGTCGAGGTCGTCTTCCACGGCGACCGCCCGCTCACCTTCCTCAGCCACGGTGGCGGCCCCGGTGAGGACGGGGCGCATCCGGCGGGCCAGGTGACCGACGAGCCGTCGACCTTCCACCCGCGCCACCGCGCCTACCGCGCCCGTCCCCGCTACCAGCGCACCCTCGCCCTGCCCGCCGACCGGTGCGCCGGCCTCGGCACCGCCTACCTCACCGCCCTCGGCGACCACCTCGACCGCTCCGCCGACCGACGCCGCCCCGAAAGCACCCGTCCATGAGCCTGTGGCTGACCCGCATCATCCCCGACCAGCGCAGCCGCGAGGCGCGCCGCGACGGCACCAACGCCGTCGATCTCCACCACCGCCTCATGGCGCTCTTCCCCGACCACACCGTGGAAACCGCCGCCCGGCGGAATCTCGGTGTCCTGTTCCGCACCGAGCCGGCGGCCGACGGCGGCCACCAGATCCTGCTGCAGAGCGGCGTGCAGCCCGACCTGACACGGCTGCCCCCCGGCTACGGCCGTGGCGCCACCAAGTCCCTCGCCCCGCTCCTGGCCGCCATGCGCGAGGGACTCGCGGTGCGCTACCGCATCGCCGCCAACCCCATCCGCAAACCCGGACGCACCACCCGCGAGCTCTACAGTCTGAGCGCCGTCGTCCCGCTGCGCGGAGCCGCGGCCGACGACTGGTGGACCCGTCAGGCCGACGGTGCCGGCCTGGAACTCACAGCCCTGCGTTCCGAGCCCCTCGACGCCGCCCGCGGCACCCGCCGCAGCGACCAGCACCACATCAAACACGACCGCGTCCTCTTCGAGGGCACCGCCCGCATCACCGACCCCGAACTCCTACGCACCCGCCTGACCGCCGGGATCGGTAAGGGCAAGGCCTACGGCTGCGGCCTGCTCAGTCTCGCCCCCCACCGAAACGACGTGTGACTGCCTCACATCCCGATACCAATAGCGCCCGCCGGCAAACTGGCCGCTCCGCATCGTCCAGAACGACGTCCTCCCCGCGAAGGCGGGGGTCAGCCGGACTACGACCGGCAGCGGGACTAGATCGTCGCGGACGGCTGCGTGTCGACGGAGGCCGCACAGTGGCTGCGCGGGCTGGACGGGCCGATCGCCGTCCCGGGCTCGGTACCGGGCCTGATCGCCGACGTGTACGACGCGGCCTGGGAGCCGGGCCGGATGGACGGCGACGACGCGCAGCGCCTGGCCGGGGAGCAGGTCCAGGCTGCGGCCGCGGATCTGGCGACGATCCCGCCGCCGTCCCGGGTCAACGACCGGCACCCGTTGACGTCCGCGTTGGACCCGGATCTCGCCGTCGCCCGCCTGGGTGGCGAGTCGAAGCGCATCCTGCCTGTGTGGCCCACCGGCGACGGCTGGACCTTCGTCACCGCCGACGGCCCGGCCAGACTGCCCGGTCGTCCCGGCAAGGAGGACGTCCGCACGGTCATCCTCTCGACCGTCCAGGTCCGTTCGGCCTGGCTCACCGGCGCCGGACCGGAGACGCTCCCACCCGGCCCGTGGCAGGACATCCCCGCGCTGCGCGACATCGCCCTGATCCCCCACGGCCAGGGGACCGGCGGATGGCGTGCCCCGGACGGGCGGACGATCCGCCTCGACCTCCTGGACGGCATCGTCCGCGAGTAGCCCTGCCTGCTTCCGCATCGTACGGCGGTCTTCCCTGCGGACAGCCAGCCCGCCCCAGGCACGGACCGCTGGGCTGGCCGGCGTGGTAGGCGGTCGGCCGCCGGGGTCCGATCGCCCGGAGAATCAGTTTCCAACTGTCATTGATCAGTTGCTAACCAACAGGTTCAGTTGTAGATTTCAGGCTGTCACTTGCAACTGAACTGCCATTCCGGGAGAACCTGCTCGTGGATATAGAAGCGCTGAGAGCTGAACTACACAGGGCGGTCGACGCGATCGTCGACCGCCATCTGCACGGCGAATCGGGTAGCGCCGGACCGCAGGAAGTGGTCTCCGCTGTCGGGCAGCCATACCCCGACGGGTGGCACTACCGGTGGCCGGGCGGCAAGGAGGAGAACTTCCACCGGGCGCAGGAGTACGACGTCGACGGGGGCAGCGGACGGCACCGAGTGGTGGTGGCCTGGGCAAGCCGACAGGCATGGGGACGGGAGCGGCTCAGGGCGATCGTCTTCCTCGAGCTGAAGAAGGAGAGCACCTACTACCCTCTGACCGAGTTCGTCGAGACCGACGACGAGCGCTTCGCCGCAACCATCCCCCGGCCCGGCCACGCCCGCGCCCAGCTGCGCGTCGACGACCCGATCCCCGAGCGGCTCCGAGGCTACGTCGTGGAACGCGCGGACGTGCTCTTCACGACCATCGCCAACAGCTCGGCCGTGCGACTCGTTCTCGGGAAGGACGACGAGGAGGAGATGGTCCGACACGGCTACTGGGTCGCATCGGAGCGCAACCGCTTCTGAGTCGACCCCGGCCGCGAGGCCAGCTGGTACCGCCTCACCGCTCGCGGGGCGGCCGGCCCCATCACCACGCGACACGACGCCGCCCTAGCCAGGACGGCAGGAAGGACCGATGCCCTGTGGGGGGAAGGGGGAGATGCACCAGGGCCTGGAGCGTGCCGCGCGCACCCGCCCTATCCGGAAGTCCGTCCAGGCCCGGATGCGCTTCCCGTTCAGGGCGCCAAGGGCTCATCCCGTCGGCTCGCCCAGGGCCCTCCTCCCGGTTCCAGACGGCCGGCAGCCCGTCGAAGGCGTCGGCCTGCGTCGCCCAGAAGAAGAAGTGGTGCCGGTCGGGGTCGGTAACGACGGCGAAGCGGACCTCGGGGGCACTCATCGGTAGTCGTACCTCAGCAGGTTCATGGGGTCGCCCTGCGGCGGCGCCAAGGCGGACCGGTAATCGGGACGGTCGGCCCAGCGGACGGTGGCGTGCAGCAGGACCAGGCCGAGGCCGTCGATGAAGTCGGCGTCGGCGCCGTCGAGGCAGTGGTCTCGGTAGCGGGCGAGGTCGCCGTGGATCGCGGCCTGGGCCCGCGCCGCGCGCAGGCCGTGGTCGGCGGTGAGCTGCCAGCGCCGGTCCTACGCCGGCTGACGACCCTCGGCGGCGGCGGGCATCAGCGGATCTCCTTCCGGTCGGCGGCGGCGCGGCGGGCCGCCTCGGCGGCCGAGTTCCACGCGCCGTGGGCGGCGCGGCGGGCGGCCTCCCCGAAGGCGGTGCGGGCCCGGGCTGCGAAGCCGCCGACGGCGTCGTCGGCCGCGGTGCGGAGCTCGCCGGTGAAATCGCGGGCGGCCTGGCCGGCGGTGGCGCGCGCGCCACCTGCGAAGTCCCGCAGGACGGGGCTGGCGGCAGCCCCGATCCGGTCCCCGTGGGCGGCCCACAGTGCGCGGGCCAGCTCGTCGCCGACGGCGACGAGCACCTGGACGGGCAGGCTAAGGGAGGTGGCGCGCGGCCGCTTCATCGTCATGCCCGGAGCCTATGACTGTGATCGTCAACCCTGATACAGATTCACCCTTCAGAGTGAATTACGATCGATTTGTCCCACCGATACCGCCGTTCGACGCTTGCGCGCTTTGAGATCTTTCTCCGCCGGTAGAGTGACAACCGCTGCCTCTCTCACCCCAGCAGCCGGTCCGCTACGGGCCGGTGACGACCCGTCGGAACACCGGCGGGCGTCCGACCGAGAGGGGGGTCCCATGCCCAAGTGGCACAGGACTCGCTGGGGGAGCGCGCTCCTATTTCTGGCCCTGGTGCTGGAGATCGGCGCGCACGGCGCGGAGGTCTACGAGCGGCTGCACGAACTGCTCCCGCACCTGTGACCCCGCGCTGACGCTTTGATGGCAAAAAGGGGCCCAGGCATGCCCGCCTGGACCCCTCCGCGCCACCCAGCGGCAGCGGTTGCACCACACGAAGGGCCGTCATTCCTGCAAGGGGGCGGCCCTTCGTGCCGACCGGAGCCCGGCACCCGCGCCAGCCGTCGAGACGGGCAGGCCGGGGCACGGACCCGGATTCGATGTATCGACTCTATCGTCCCGTTCGTCCGGCCGCGCCGCTGACGGACCGGCACCTACTCACGTTGGTAGGTGCTCCGCGGACCCGGCCGCCGGGCACCGTCAGCGGTTGTCCTGGAAGGCCACTAATCCGCCCGCGACGAGGCCCTGGTCCCGGGCGGTGCCGTGCGAGGACTGCGGCACCGAGGACGCGGCCGGCCTGTGCGTCGCGTGCTGGAGCGTGCGGGCCACCCGCACCGCCGTCCGCGAGTGCGTGGACCTGGCGCTCGCCGGATCCGCGGACCTCGCCGACCATCAGAACGTCAACGCCGTCGCCCGCCAGGTCCACAACGAGCTCCACGAGGAGATGCGCCGGCCCCTCCCGGTCGCCGAGGCGGTGAACGCCTGAGTGACGCAGCCCCAGACCGGCGCCGACCTCGCCCGCACCGCCCTGCGCGCCGCCCGCCAGGCCGCCCGCACCCACGGCACCGCCCCCGCCCCGCAGACCGTCCACCCGGTCCGGCCCGCCACGGCCGCACGCCGCGGTCCACGCGAACCCGAACCCCTCACGGAGGTGTTCCTCGCCCTGGTCACCGCGCACGGCTGGACCCTGGGCACCGCCGGCGGCGGCCTGCGAGACCACTGGCCAATGATCGTCGGCCCCGACGCCGCCGCCCACTGGCACCTCGCCTGCTACGACCCGACCACCCGCCGCCTGCGCATCACCGCCGACTCCCCGGCCTGGGCCGCCCAACTCCGCTACCAGACCCGACACATCCTCACCGCCCTCGACCAACTGCGCCCCGGCACCGTGGTGGCCATCGACGTCCGCGTCGGCCCCGCGCCCGTAATGCAGCACGACCAAGACCTCGACGACCGACCCACCCGCCGCGACAACGGATCGGCCGCACAACCGGCCTGGCCCCTGCTCGCCAACCACCACGCCTACCAGGAACTACGTCGCAGGATGCGCGAGAACGCCGCAGGATGCCGGGCTGCGCTCGACGAGGCCGCCGCCAAACGGGAGGCCATCCTGCACCGGCACTACAACTGGCTGCGCGAGCCCGAGGACGCCCACCGGCCCGCGATCGAGGACGCCCCGACCTCGGACGCCGACCAGCATGCCCACCACCAGCGAGAACGCCACCGCGCCGCTCTCGCCGTCGCCCGCGCCACCCGGGCCGGGGCGATCCCGCTGCGCGCCGCCCGCCTGGCTCCGCCGAGGACCGGAGCGGCGTGAGTTGCGGCCGGCCTCGCTCGTTCGGGGAAATCCAGGACAACCGCGCGGTGGTGCGACAGGGTGGCCGCGACAACCCGTTCGCCAGCCCCGGATCGGGCCGCAGCAGATCAGCAGCGAGGTGGAAGCGCGCGAGCGAGCAGGAACGGCCGGCCGGCCCGGCCTTCGGGGTGCTGCCCCACGACCTGCGTGCCGAGCAGCTGCTCCTGGACAGGATGATGCGCTCCAAGGGTGCAGCCGTCGGGCGACTGACCACCGCGCCGGTGGGAGGACCACGCGCCCATGCCCTGCTGGTCATAGATGACCGGCTGACCCCCGTGCTCGCGGGGAGAACTCAGGCCCGCCGTGCTGGCGGTTTCTACCGGCTTACCCGCAGCAGTTCGTTGTCAGCGGTTCCAGTCTCGGAGTGCTCGGACGCCGAGGTCGTAGGCCATGGAGCCGAGGGCGAGGACGACAAGCGGCCACACCAGCGGGGAGTCCGGCGGCACCGCACCGGACAGCAGCGCGCCGCCGACCGAGCCGGTGCCAACTATGGCGGTGCAGGTCGGCGCGGCGGGCACGCGCAGCACCAGGCCGCGCTCGGTCTGCGGGGCGGGCGGGCGGCGGCTCATCGGGTCACCGCCGCCGCAGCGTGCTGAGTGTGCCGGGTGCCGAGGTGGCCCAGCTTGCGGCGGACCTTGTCGCCGCAGGCGGAGGGCAGGTCGGTGCCGATGACGGCTTCGGTAGGGCCCGCTGCCGGGCCGGAGTGGCTCCGTGGTGTGGGGCGCCACCCAGGGCGCTGCCCCACACCGCGGTCCTGGCCGCTGCCCGCAAGTGTGTGCGCAGCTGGCTGCGCAGACGGCCCAGGCTGGTCTTGGTGCCGAGGCGGGAGAGGAACTCGTCCGCGCCCCAGAGCACCAGGTGGCCCTGGCGGGCGAGGTAGAGGCCGACCTGGTCGATGCCGTAGTCGTCGTCGTAGTCGAGCAGGAGGTAGCCGGCGAGCTGGTAGATCTCGTCGCGGCCGAGCCGTTGGGGACGGGTGCTGGCCTTGCAGTCCAGGAGCAGGCCGTCGAGGATGAAGTCGGCGTCGGCGCCGCCGATGTCCGCGCTGCCCGCGAAGCCCGGGCCGCAGACCCGGTCCTCGGAGGGCAGCGAGCGGAATGCCTTGAACGGTTCTTCGGCGAGTTCCATCTGGCGTCGGAGGTCTTCGACGACGTACGGCGGGACGTCGGCGCACAGCTGGTCGAGGGTCGTCGCCCCGGTGGCGCCTGCCAGCGGGTTGTGCCGGCGGAACTGCCCGCTGCGGAAGACGTCCTCGAAGTGCGCGGCGACGAAGCACAGCCGGCTCAGCTGTTCGTCGTCGAGCGCGGCGGGCCGGGCGAGGTACTCGTCCACCGTGGCCAGCAGCTCCAGCCCGGCGGCGTGCAGGGCCATGCGGGCGTCGTCCGCGGGCGCTCCCACGTGCCGTTGTCCGAGGCCGGCGCCGTGGACGCCCTGTACGACGGCTTCGCCCGGCGGGCGGCCCAGGGACAGCCGAAGCCGGTAGTCGACGGCGTGCCCGAGCGCCGGCCAGTCCGGGTACTGGACGTCGACGGGCTGGACCGGGTGCGGCAGGCCGGCGATGCGCCGCTGGTAGTCGGACACCACGGCGCCGCTTCCCGGCAGGTGTTCGGCCATGAATCGGGACAATGGCGACGTCGTGTACTGCAGCTGGCCGGTCAGGCTCAGGTGGACCATCGGGATACCGCCGATGGTGCCGTCCTTCTCCTCGATGGCCATGGCCTTCTCGTAGCCGCCCACCCAGGAAAGCCCTCGCGTGTCGAGCTGGTGGCGGGCCCGGGTGACCGCCACGTAGACGAGCCGCGCCTCGTCCAGCCGCATGGGCAGCTGTCGACCCTCGTCGGTCGCCGGCGGTGGTGCGAAGCCCTCGCCGACCCGCACGGTGTCCCACTCGCGGCCCTTGGCTTTGTGCACGGTGGAGACCGTGACCCTGGCGGCCTCCTTCGGGCTCAGGTGTGCCACGGCCTTGAGGATCAGGGGCGCCCCGTAGTCGTCGACCAGCTTGACGATCGCCTTCAGGTCCTGGCCGGCCTTGTCCTGCTCGACGTACTCCTGCACCTCGCCCCAGGAGTTGAACAGGAACAGTTCGGGGTGGCTGGTGCGGCGTCCCGCCTGGAGTTCGAGGGCGGCGTTCGCGATCCGCTCCAGGGCGCTGCCGCCGCCGGCCAGCGCGACCGGCACTCCGTCGTCCAGGAAGCCCAGGACCTCCTGCATCGCGTCCGCGTTGCCCCGGCACAGCACCGCGTCGGGTTCGCTCAGCGGTCCGAGCCGCGAGTCGACCGCTCCGGAACCGGTCAGGCGCAGGTCGGACTCCGCGTGCTTGAGCCACCGGTTGGCCTCCTCCGCGACCCGGGGGCCGAAGCGGAACGACTGCGTCAGGTGGAGGTGCTCGGCGGGGAAGCCCGTCATCACGTCCTTCGCCGAACGCCAGCCGTAGATCTGCTGGGCCGGGTCGCCGACGCAGATGCGCTGCGCCGTCTGGTTGAGGAAGATCTCCTCCAGTACCGGGTTGGTGTCCTGGGCCTCGTCCAGCAGGATGAAGTCCGCCGGCAGCACCGGCTCGCCCATCGCCCACATCTTCATGTAGAAGTCGTGTTCGAAGCGGAGCCTGCCGTCCAGGGACTGGATGTCGTCCCACGCCTTCACCGCGTAGGGCAGCAGCGTCCGGGCGGCGAAGTCCTGGCCCTGCGCGCTGAGACCGTTCAACCGGTCCATGTGCCGGGCCATCACCTGGCGGTCGGTCGTGTAGCAGAAGCGCCGCACCATGCCCATCACCAGCCGGGCCTGGTGGGCGATCGTGATCTTGGTGCCTTCCACCATCAGGTCGCTCGTGATACCGAGCAGCCGCGCGGTCTGCTTCGCCGGGATCCGCGCGGACGACTCCAGCCGCGGCCCGTAGTTCTTCCCCACCGCCTTGAAGGCCAGCGAGTGCGCCGTCCGGCACTCCACGTTCCAGTCGAAGCGGCCTCGGGCATCGTCCGCGATGGCCCGGTTGAACGAAATGTACAAGCCACGCTTCTTCGTGGCGGAACCCATCAGCATCAGGGTCGAGGTCTTGCCCGTACCGGCACCCGCCACCAGAGCCAGATCCCGGCCGGCGACGAACACCTCCCTCGCGGCCTGCTGCTCCTCGGTCGGTTTCATGGCCATGCGGTCCTCCTCGGTGTGCGGCTTCATGTACCGCGATCACAGAGGATCACCAGATGGAGACGCACCGTCAAGGCGATCTTCTGGGGCGTGGCCGTCTCCCTCGGTCCCGCCGTCGGCCGGGCGGTGCCGCCAGAGCCGCTCTGCCGGGCCTGCTCCCGACGGCTTCGAAGCGGGAACACCAGGGGCGCGTCGTCAACGGCTGCGACGAAGGAATCAGCCGATCCGGCGTACCACCGCCACGACTCGTGCCCTCCCGAACCGGTCCTCGTTGCCCTCCGCGACATAGGTACAGCCTCACCTGAAAGGGGGAACCCGGCATGCGGGTCATCATGGAGGCGCAGCGGTTCGAGTTCGAGGGCCGGTGGGTTGAGCGACGGCTCGCCGCGGGCTGGGCCGCGGTGGTGGGTGAGAGCGGTGCCGGCAAGTCCACCGGGCTCGAGGCGCTCTTCCTGACCTTCGGGCCGACGCCCTGCCTGAAGGCGATGCCGGCCGCGAGGGCCTGCAGCCGCCTGGCCGTCACGATGTCGATCGGCGACTCCCGGTGGAGCATCACCTACAAGCCGGGCGCCTCCAGTGTCGAGTTCGAGGACTCGGGCGATGCTGGTACTCCGCCGGTCCGGTTGCCCTTGGTGTCCAGGGATCCGGACAAGCCCACCGCGGGCCGGTTCCTGCTCGACCAGCTCAAGATCCCCGTCCTGCGGGGGAACGGCAGGGAACTGTCCTTCGAGCACATCCTGCCGTTTGTGTACGTGCGTCAGGCCACCGCCGGGGTCACCTACCTCGGCGGGCTGAAGCCGGAGCTGCGGGAGCTGGCCGTCAAGGCGCTGCTCGGCCTGCGCGAGGACGCCATCGAGGCCGCCCGCACCCGTCTACGGGCGGTCCGCCGGGAGCTCGCCGCCACCCGCCGGGAGCTAGTCGGCTACGAGGCGCTGCGCGACAAGCTCGGCTTCACCACGCCCGAGGAGCTCATCCAGCGCCGGCACCAGGCAGAGCACGACCTCGCCCAGGCCCGCGAGGCTGCCCGTGGCACCGCTGGTGAGCTCAGCGCCGCCCACGGCCGCTTGCAGGAACTGCGCGACACCGCGAGGAAGACCCATGGCGACACGGGCGCCGCGGACGAGGCCGCCGACCGCGCCGAGGAGCACCTTCGCGAGGCGCTGCGGCGCGTGGGCCAGGCCGAGGGTCGTCTCGCGGCCCTGCGCGAGCCCGCTCCCTCCGCTTGCCCGGTGTGCCGCAGCCGGCTGCGTCCCGTGCCGGACGGCGTCTGCCGGATGTGCAAGGAGCCCCACCCCGGTCGGCGTCCGCAGGGCCCGGACCTCGCCGAGCTGCTGCGCGAGGCCGAGCAGGCTCTGGCGGCCGCACGCCGTACGTGCGATGCCCGAAGGCAGGCCGCGGCCGAGGCCCGAGGGCTTTCGGCGGCCGCGCACCGGGCGGTGCGGGAGGCTCACCGGGCGGCGGACGCCTTCGCCGACGGGGTCGTGGAACCGCTGCGGCGTGCCGCCCTGGATGCGGAGAAGCGTGTCCAGGGGCTGGCCACGCTGGCCGGGCAGCTGGCCGAGCGGGTCGAGGAGCTCGGCACCGTCGATGTGCAGCGGGCGGCGCTCGCACGGCTGGAGGAGGAGGCGCGCACGGCGTCGGAGGCGGTGAACGAGGCGGAGTCCGAAGCCCGCCAGCGGGTGGCCGACCTCCTGAAGCGGTGGTCGGTCCTGTTCGCCCGGCGCATGGCACGCGCGGGCGGCCAGTGGCGCCACGCGTACATCGCCGAGAGGGGTTTCACCCCGGTCGTCAACGGCGAGGCCTTCGACTCGGTATCGGTCGCCGGGGCGACCTTGGCGCTGGTCGAACTCAACGCCCTGCTGAGCCTGAGGGACCTTGGCCAGGAGGTCCCGGGCAGCAGCGTACCCGGCCTGCTCGTCGTGGATTCCGCGCTGGTCGGACTCAGCGACACGCCTTCGGACCTCGCCGTGCGGACCTACCTCCTGGAAGCCTTCGCGGAGGCCGCGCGCGGCGAGGGACCGTTGTCCCAGGTCGTGACGGCCTCTCAGGAGCTGGTCGGGGAGGTCCCGGGTGCCCGTCGGACCGTGGTCAGCAGGACCGCCCCGTACATCCCGGAACTCGTCCTCCCGGATGCCAGGTCCGAGCCGCGGTAGGCAGCCTCCGCGCGTACAGCGCGCCGTACGCCCGCGGTGCGACGTTGCCGAGTGCCAGCTTGCTGCGGCCGCCGGTCGGACACCGGCGGCCGCGGCGCCTGCTTGCGGTGTGCTCGTCGGGCTCGGTGCGCGCAGCCGGGTATGCCCTCTCCGCCCTGATGCCCACACCCGACGAGGTCGCCGCCCGCCTTCGCCTCGTCGGCCTGATCCCCCACGACCAGGGGACCGGCGGATGGCGTGCCCCGGACGGGCGGACGATCCGCCTCGACCTCCTGGACGGCATCACCCGCGAGTGATGTGCCGTCCCTGCGAGCTGCGTTGCAGGCCATCGTCGGCGGCCCGCTCCGGTCAGTGCGACTTCGGATCGCGACGTCAGCCGTTCCGACGTCGGAGGGCTCGTACGCCGAGGTCGTAGGCCATGGAGCCGAGTGCGAGGACGACGAGCGGCCACACCAGCGGGGAGTCGGGCGGCACGGTGCCGGACAGCAGGGCGCCGGTGACGGAGCCGGTGCTGGCCATGGCGGTGCAGGTCGGTACGGCGGGCACGCGCACCAGCGGGCCGAGCCCCGTCCTGGGAGTAGCTGGCCGCCGGTTCATCGGGTCACCGCGGCGGCGAGGGCGAGCTCGGTGTGCCTGTCGCCGATTCGGGAGAGTTTGCGGCGGACTCGGTCGCCGGCCTCGGCCGCCAGGTCGAGGTCGAGGGCGGCGTCGGCCCAGCTGCCCCTGCGGGTGGCCCAGAGGTTGGCGACGGCGGCCTCTGTCGCGTTCAGGCTGCGGAAGACGGCATCGATGCGGGGGTTGGCGAGGCAGCGGTCCAGCGCGAGGGCGTCGGCTGCGGCCCGGTCCGGAAGGACGTCCCGGAGTGTCACGCCGTCACGGTTCGGGGTCTCCAGCAGCCACACCCGTTCGGCGCTCCGTTCGCGGACCTCGCCATCGGGGCCTCGTCGGCGGAAGCCGCCGGTCTTACGCTCCCACAGAGGGGTCCATCGTCGGCGTTCGGCGGCGGTGTTCGCCCGCAGGATCGCCAGCAGTTCCGGGTCGGCGAGGTAGCTGCCGAGGTGGTCGACCCAGTCTCCGAGCAGCATGGAGGTGACCGCGTCCCTCCACTGTTCGGGCCGTACGTGGCCGAGGACGTTACGCGTGAAGTTGTCGACGGTGGCGTGGTCGCCCTCGATCGCGGCCCACCGGGCGGACAGTGCGGCCAGCAGGGTCTCGCGGGTCGGCGGCCAGTCGGAGATGAACCTCCACCACATTCCGACAGCGATCCAGCCCTCGGGGACCTCGTCCGAAAGCCAGAAGAACACCCCCTGCGGCACCCGCCTGATAGTCACCGGACCAGCAGGGATACCGACGTTCCCACCGGTCCTTCCCAGCATCAGGAGATGGAGGGCCTCCTGGCTCCTGGAGCGGCCGTCGGGGAGCGGATCCATCTTCAGGCACTGGACCGCCCGGCCAGTCCAGCGCAGCGGGTCCTGAAGAACGGCCAGCCCTGCCGGGAGGGTGCAGCCCCGGGCTTCGGTGGTCATCTTGTTCTCGGTCCTCCGTCTCCTGGGGAACTTCCCCTACTCTTCGCCCCGGCAGCGGACCGAAACGGCAAAAAATCTCGATCCCACAGATGTGTTCTGTGTCACACCAGGGGGCAGCCGAGCAAGGCGCACCTGGTGCGGGGGCTGGGGAATGGATCGCGCCGCAGTGCCGGGTCGGGGTGCGCTCGGCGGTGCCTCGCGCACCGGGCAGCGGTCACATTGTGGCCGGCGGCGGAGTTGAAGTCCTCGGTGGCAGCCGAGGTGGGGGTTGCGGCTGTGACCATGCGGGTCGACGGTTGCTCGCCGAGGGCGTTCGGCGGCTGCCACCCTGAGTGAGGTGGGCGGGCGACCGCCTTCGTGCCGGCGGGCCGGGCTGCGCCGATGACCACCTTGCGGGTCCGCGGCACCGGGTGCGCCCTGGATCGTTGTGGTTCGGTTTGGTCCGGCCGTGACCAAACGGTGTGCTCGGGCGACCGGCGGTGCGTGGCGGGCGGGGGTCGGTCGGTCAAGATGCTTGATCTTCCGTCAGATTTGTTCAACTTCTGCCCAGCCTGCAGGAACGGGGTGTCCGGTCGGTTTCCTGGTCTCGAACAGGCCCCGCGGCCCGGGCCGAGGGTCGGTCCGGGGTCCGGGGCGGGAGGACGGAAGACCATGGTCGGCATCGACGGCGGCGGCCGCGCTGATGCGCACGATGACGCCCCGAGCCCGCAGGTACACCAGGACCCTCCCGAGCCGACGCCCGACTCCGGGACCGGGGACCTCGCGGCGGACACCACGCTGCCCGACGAGCTGGTCGCCCTGATGGTGATGCACGGCGAGGCGTACTGGGAGTACGCCCGCCTGCACCTCGGCGACTCCGACGCCGCCGACGGCCTGGTCGACGACGTCTTCGCCGACCTCGCCGCCACCTGGGACACGGTGCTGCGCCAGGAGAGCGTCGAGGAGTTCTGCTGGGGCGTGCTGCGGGCGACGGTCGACGACGCCCTGGAACGCCGCGCCAGGCCGTCGGCCTTCACCGAGGCCGCGTTCGCCGTCGCCATGGACGACGCCCGGGAGGCGTTCCAGGCGTTGGAGAGCGGGATCGGGCTGTTCGCGGCGATCGGCGACCTGCCGGGCAGGCAGCACGACGTGGTCGTGCTGACCTACGTCCTCGGCTACCCCATCGTCACCGCCGCGCGAATCATGGGTATCACCCAAGGCGGGGTGTACAGCCTGCGCCGCGACGCCCGCCGCCGGCTGGCCGCGGCGCTGGGTCTGGATGAACAGACTGCCGAGGAGGCGGAAGAACAGTGATCGACATCCGCAGCGCCGTCAACACGCGGGCCGACGCCGTCCGCGAGGCCACGGACCCCAGCCGGACCTGGGCGCCGCTCGCGGAAGTCCGCCTGCCGGAACCTGAAGGCAGGAGCCGGGCCGCCGCCTGCCTGGACGACGCACCGGCCCGGATCGCCGCGCGCCTCGCGCTGCGGACCCCGGCGCAGCCCTCACTCTCGGTGGTGGCGCGTCTGGACCGCGCCAGGTTCGAGCTGCTGGCGCTGTGCCACCTCGTGGTGGAGGACGTCCAGGCCCCAGGTTGGATCAGCGCGCTGGCTGACACGCCGGCGATCGAGCCGCATGGTGCGCTCGTGCTCGGCGCGCTGTGCCACCTCGCCGTCCACGAGGGAGACGCCAAGGACGGCGCGATGATTCGCCACTCGCTGGCGGACGGGCCGCGCACGTGGTGGCAGCTGGCCGCCGGAGCCGGATGCTTCCAGGCCGCCTACGCGCTCACCCTGCTGTCCGCGGGCCGCGGAGACCAGCGGGAGGCGCGGCACTGGCACGACCAGGCCTGCCAGCTCGCCGGCCACCGGGACGTCCGAACGGCGGTCCTGGCCGCCTACGACGGCTTCCAGCCCACCCACGGCCTGTGCCCCGCCATCCGCGAGGCCCTGGCAAGCCTGCCGACCAGCCGCGACCCGGACTTCGGACGAACCCCCGCGGTCGACCCGGGCCCGCTCGCCGAAGCACTCCGCCGGCACCGCACCGGCACCTGCTGCCGCCCCGCGACGCCGTAGACGGCCCGGAGCACGAGGCGGCCGTGGTGAGGCCGTCCCGATCGGCAGCCGCCGACCGCTGGCGTCGACCACGCAGCGCGCCACATCGGGGAGGACCGAGCGACCATCCAGCCTGACCACC
>NZ_JBHUAL010000153.1:0-23757 GCF_042789775.1 Kitasatospora sp. NPDC056800
CCACCCCCGGTGCGGGCGGCGGCAGCGAACGGCCGGCAGCGGACGGGCCCGTACGGCGGCGCCCGGGTCCGGTCAGGCCCCGTCGCGGCGGGCGGAGCGGCGCACCGCCCAGGGCAGGCCGAACCACAGCACGGCGAAGATCAGCGCGATGCCGCAGGTGATCGGTACCGCGAGCGCCGTGCCGAGGACGACGTCCAGGACCAGCAGCACGGCGCCGGTCAGCGCGGAGGCGAGCAGCAGCAGGCCCACCTGGGCGACGCGGACGGAGACGGCGACGATCCGCTCCTTGCCCGGGTGGCGGTACAGCCCGCGGTGCAGGGCGACGGGGGTGGCCAGGACGGCCGCGGCGACGACCGACAGCAGCAGGGTGGTGACGTAGACGTCCTGCTGGGCGTCGGTGAGCTGGGCGAAGCGCGGGGTGAAGGCGACACCGAGCAGGAACGCGAAGACGATCTGCACGCCGGTCTGGAGCACCCGCAGCTCCTGCAGCATCGCCACCAGGCGCCGGTCGGCGCGCACGGCCGGGTTCCCCCAGCCGGGCGGGGGAGCGGAGTCGGACCGGTGGCCGGGCGAGGGGGAGTCCGGGGGAGGTGCACTGGTCATGCGTCAGCTTCCCACGGCCCGGCGTCAGGCCCCGCGCGTCGCACCGGGGTCCGCGCCCCCGGTGCCGTCCAGGCGCTGCTGCCAGACGGTGAGCAACCCCTGCAGGGCGCCGGCCTCCTCGGGGCTCAGGTGGGCCAGCAGCCGGTGCTCGTTGCGCATGTGCGCCGTGAACGCCTCGTCGATCAGGCGCCGGCCGGCCTCGGTGAGCGCGACCACGCGCCCGCGCCGGTCGTCGGCGGCCGGGCGGCGGGTGACCAGCCCGGCGCGCTCCAGGCGGTCGATCCGCTTGGTCATCGCCCCGGTGGTCACCATCGTGTGCGCGGCCAGCTCGCCCGGGGCCCGCTCGTACGGGGCGCCGGCCCGGCGCAGCGCGGCGAGCACGTCGAACTCGCCCTCGCCCAGGCCGTAGCGCTGGTAGACGAGGGTCAGCTCGGCGGTCAGGCGGGCGGCGAGGCGGTGCAGGCGCCCGATGACGGCCTGCGGGGAGACGTCCAGGTCGGGGCGTTCGCGCCGCCACTCGGCCTGGACCCGGGCGACGTGGTCCGCGGCGTCGGTGGGGTCCGCGTGGTCGGCGTGCTGTCCGTGTCCCTGTCCCTGTCCGTGCTCCATGGGCGCCATCCTACCCCCGATAGCTTCCTGGGAAGCTATATTGTCTTCCATGGAAGCCAATACGCGGTGGGTCCTGCTCACCGCCCTCGCCCCCGTCGCCTGGGGCGCCAACTACTGGGTCACCCACGCCCACCTGCCCGCCGACCACCCCCTGTGGGGCGCCGCCCTGCGCGCCCTGCCGGCCGGCCTGCTGCTCCTCGCCCTCGCCCGCCGCCGCCCGCACGGCGCCTGGTGGTGGCGCAGCGCGCTGCTCGGCCTGCTCAACACCGCCGTCTTCTTCGTCCTGCTCTACCTCGCCTCCCAACTGCTGCCCACCAGCGCCGCCGCCACCGTCATGGCCGCCTCCCCGCTGACCATGCTGCTCACCGCCTGGGCCCTGGCCGGCCCGCGCCCGCGCCGCGCGCACCTGGCGGGGGCGGTGGTGGGCCTGGCCGGCGTCGCGCTGGCCCTGGCCGGACCGGGGGAGGGCATCGGCTGGGCCGGGCTGGCCGCCTCGGCGGCCGCGATGCTGGTCTCCTCCGTCGGCTACGTGCTGGCCGCCCGCTGGCGCGAGGGCGCCGACCCGCTCGCCGCCACCGCCTGGCAGCTGACCGCGGGCGGCCTGGTGCTGCTGCCGCTCGCCGCCGCCGTCGAGGGCCCGCCCCCGCCGGTGGACGCGCCCACCCTGCTCGCCTTCGGCTACACCACCGTGATCGCCACCGCGCTCGCCTTCGCCTGCTGGTTCGCCGGACTGCGCCACCTGCCGGCCGGCACCGTGGGCCTGCTCGGGCTGCTCAACCCGCTCACCGGCGTGCTGCTGGGCACGGCGCTGGACGGCGACGCCTTCGGGCCGCGCCAGGGCGCGGGGCTGGCGCTGGTCGTGGCGGGCATCCTGCTCGGGCGGCCGCGTGCCGAAACCGCTGTCCGTCCCGCCGCCGAGCCCGTCGCCGAGCCCGTCGCCGAGTCCGCTGCCGGGCGGGCCCGCCCATCGGCGGACCGGGACCTTGATCTCAAGTCGACTTGAGGTCCTAGCCTCCGTGGTGCGCGACCGGACCGGGTCGCGCCGCGCACGGCGACCCCGAGGAGCCAGGGCCATGACCACCGACACCACCGCCACCGACACCACCGCCACCGACACCATCGCCGCGAACCTCGCCGCGCTCGGACAGCGGGTCCGGGTCCTCACCGACCGCGCCGAGATCACCGGCCTCATCGACGGCTACCTGCTCAGCCTCGACACGGTGCCCCGCGACGGCGGGCGGTTCGACGAGGCGTGGGCGCGGCGCTACTTCACCCCCGACGTGCGGATCACCACGCCGGTGGGGGACCACGAGGGCATCGACGGGCTGGCCGAGTCCGAGCAGGCGACCCTCGGGAAGTTCGAGCGGACCCAGCACGTGGGCGCCAACCACATGATCGACCTGGACGGGGACCGGGCCGCGGTGCGCTGGAACGCCGTCATGGCGCACGTCCACCTCGCCTCCACCCAGCGGGCGCGCGGCGAGGAGCCCGGCGGCCACTTCGACGTCGGCGGCACGTTCACCGGCGAGGCGGTGCGCACCCCCGACGGCTGGCGCCTGCGGAGCCTGGACGTGCGGGCCGTGTGGACGAGCGGCAGGGGCCCGCTCGTCCTGACCCCGAAGGCCGGGGCGACCCTGCGCGACCTCGCCGGCGGAGCGTGACGGCGGCCCCGGGACACCGGCTGGGGCCCCGCCGCTTGCCCACCGGGCGGATCACGTGATCTGCTGGCGCGAGCATCGCGTGCCGGTGACGGACCGCGTCAGGCATGGAGGTGCGCGACCGAAGGGACCGCCACCCGTGGCCTCCCCCTCCACCGGCCGTACGGCCGTCCTCAGCCTGCAACTCTCCCGCGCGCACCAGGACTTGCGCCGCCGCCTCGCCGACCTGCGCGCGAACCTCGGCCGGCCCCGCCCGCACGGCGGCGACGACCGGCTCCTCACCCACTGCCTGGCCTTCTGCACCGCCCTGACCAACCACCACCAGGGCGAGGACGACGGCCTGTTCGCCCAACTCCTGCGCGAACGCCCCGACCTGGCGCCGACCATCGCCAACCTCGTCGAGGACCACGGCCTCATCACCGGCATCCTCACCCGGGTACGGCACCTCGCCGACCAGGCCGCCGGACGGCCCGACGCCGACCTGGAGGCGATCGGACGCGAACTCGACGGGCTCGCCGCCATCATGGACTCCCACTTCGGCTACGAGGAACGGGCCATCGGCGCCGCCCTGGACGCCGGGGTGCGCGACGACGGCTGGTCCGAACCGGTCCTGCGCTTCCGCGCGCCGCGGGACCCGGCACCGTAGAACCCGCGCACCGTAAAACCCGTCGCACCGTCCGGCCCGCCTTCCCTACACTCGCCACGCGGCCGCGCCCCGACGCGCGGCCCGAACGCGACGACCGTGACGTACGAGATGGGGAGAGGGGGCGGGCGGCCATGCCGAAGCAGAGTGCCGCCGCCCCCTCTCCCGCGTCGCGGTACGAGGTGATCCTGGTGTCCCGCCTCTCCCGGTGCCCGCTGCGCGGCCGGCACCGGAGCAGTGCCGCCACCGTCTGACACCGGCCCGTGAGGCCGTAAGCCCACCCTGTGGCAACGAATCCGACGGTCCGTCGGCACTGCCGAATCGCGCGCCCACCCACCAGCAGGACCGCCTCGAAAGGCACCCGGGCCATGCGCACCCACACCACCACCGCGAGCACCACCACCGCGAGCATCACCGCGAGCACCGCCACCACGAGCAGCACCGCCGCCGCGGCCACCGGCATCGCCGCCGTCCGCAACCTCGGCATCCTCGCCCACGTCGACGCCGGCAAGACCACCGTCACCGAGCGGATCCTCTACCTCACCGGCACCACCCACAAGCGCGGCGAGGTCCACGACGGCACCACCGTCACCGACTTCGACCCCCAGGAACGCGACCGCGGCATCACCATCTTCGCCGCCGCCGTCAGCTGCGCCTGGGCCGGGCACCGGATCAACCTCATCGACACCCCCGGCCACGTCGACTTCGCCGACGAGGTCGAGCGCTCCCTGCGCGTCCTGGACGGCGCGGTGGCGGTGTTCGACGCGGTCGCCGGCGTCGAGCCGCAGAGCGAGTCGGTGTGGCGCCAGGCCGAACGCCACGGCGTGCCGCGCATCGCCTTCGTCAACAAGCTCGACCGGGCCGGTGCCGACCTGGACGCCGCCGTCGACTCCATCCGCGAACGCCTCCACCCGCGCCCGCTGGCCGTCCAACTGCCCATCGGAGCCGAGGAGTCGTTCACCGGCGTCGTCGACCTCGTCCACCTGCGCGCCCTCACCTGGCACGAGGACGGCGCCATGGCGCACGGCCCGGTGCCCGCCCACCTCGAAGGCCCGGCCGCCGAACGCCGCCGCGCCCTGGAGGAGGCCGTCGCCGAACTGTACCCCCGGGCCCTGGAGGAGTTCTGCACCCACGGAACCGTCGGCGCCGCCACCCTCACCGCAGCCCTGCGCGACCTCACCCGCACCGGCGAGGCCGTCGTGGTGCTGTGCGGCTCCGCCTACCGCAACCGCGGCATCGAACCGCTCCTGGACGCCGCCGTCGCCTACCTGCCCTCCCCGCTCGACGTCCCGCCCACCCGCTCCGCCGACCGTACCCAGCAGCGCGACCCCGACCCCGAACAGCCCCTGACCGCCCTGGCGTTCAAGGTCACGGCCGCCCCCACCGGGCGCCTCACCCACCTGCGCGTGTACGCCGGCACCCTCCACAAGGGAGCCACCGTGCTCGACACCGCCACCGGCCGCCGCGAACGCGTCGCCCGCATCCTCACCGTCCTGGCCGACCGCCACACCGAGACCGACCACGCCCGCGCCGGCGACATCGTCGCCGTCGTCGGCCCCAAGCACACCCGCGTCGGCGCCACCCTGTGCGACCCCGACCACCCGATCCTCCTGGAGGCCCCCGTGAGCGCCGAACCGGTCGTCACCGTCGCCGTCGAGGCCCGCCGCGCCACCGACACCGACAAGCTGGCCGCCGCCCTCGCCCGCCTCGCCGAGGAGGACCCCTCGCTGCGCGTGGCCACCGACCCCGAGACCGGCCAGCGCACCCTGTCCGGCCTGGGCGAACTGCACCTGGAGGTCGCGGTGGAGAAGGTCCGGCGCGACAGCGGGATCGAGGCGGTCGTCGGCCGCCCGCGCGTCGCCCTGCGCGAGGCCCTCGTCGAGGGCGTCACCGGCTTCGTCCACCGGCACGCCAAACAGGACGGCGGCGCCGGCCAGTTCGCCCACCTCGTCCTCGACGTCCACCCCCTGCCGGACGGCGCCGAAGCGGAGTTCGCGTTCGCCTCCACCGTCACCGGCGGCCGGGTGCCGCGCGAGTACGTGCAGGCCGTCGAGGCGGGCTGCCGCGACGCCCTGGCCGAAGGACCGCTCGGCGGACACCCGGTCACCGGCGTCGCCGTCACCCTCACCGACGGGGCCACCCACCCCAAGGACTCCTCCGAGCTCGCCTTCCGCACCGCCGCCCGCCTCGGCCTGCGCGAGGCCCTGCGCGCCTCGCGGATGCACCTGCTGGAACCGGTCGCGGAGGTGACGGTCACCGTGCCCGAGGACGCGCTGGGCACCGTCCTCGGCGACCTCGCCGCCCGCCGCGGCCACGTCCGCTCCACCGACCCCGGCCCCGGCGCCACCGCCCGGGTGGGCGCGCTGGTCCCGCTCGCCGAACTGTTCGGCTACGCGGGCCGCCTGCGCGGCCGCACCCAGGGCCGCGGCACCTTCACCACCCGCCCGGCCGGCTACGCCCCCGCGCCCACGCCCGCCGGCTGAGCCCGCCGCCCGGCCCCGCCGTCCCCACGGCGGGGCCGGGCCCGCCTTCCCGCGGCGGGGCCGGCCCCGTTACAGCGCCCCGGCGTCGGCCGCCGCCCACGCCGACGGGTACAGCGGACGCCAGCCCAGCTCCCGGCGCGCCGCCGCCGTCGACACCTGGCCCTCCCACGGGTCGAACGGGGCGTCCGGCGAACCACCGGGGTGGACCCGCCCGTTGAGCGCGTACAGGTCCCAGGCCGTCAGCGGCGCGTCGTCGCCGACGTTGTACGCGCGCCCCTCGACGCCGGGCACCGTCACCGCGCGCCACAGCGCCCGCGCCACGTCCGCGTGGTGCACCACCGCCAGGCGCTGGTGCGCGGGCCAGTGCGCCGCCCAGTTCAGCGACTGCGCCAGGTGCGGATCGCCGTCCCCGTACACGAACGCCAACCGGGCCACCACCAGCGGCAGTTCGTCCCCGAGCGCGCGCAGCCCCTCCTCCGCCCGCGCCTTGGACGCCGCGTACACCCCCCACGCCGGATCCGGCGCCGTCCGGTCGCCCTCCACGGCGGGGCGGCCCAGCCCCCGCCCGTACACCAGGTTGGTACTGGTGTGGACGAACCGCGCGACCCCGGCCTTCGCCGCCTCCCTCCCCAGTGCCACCGCCGCGTCCCGGTTGACCGCCCACGCCGTCTCGTCCGGCACCCCGCGCAGCGCCGCCGCCACGTTCAGCACCACGTCGGCCCCGTCCAACGCCCGTGCCCGGTCGCCCTGTTCGCACAGGTCGCCGACCACCACCTCCACCCCGTCCAGGCCCCGCGCCCTCGCCGCGTCGCGCACCAGCACCCGCACCGAGGAGCCCTCCGCCCCCGCCCACCGCACCAGCCGCGGCACCAGCCGGCTGCCCACCGAACCCGTCGCGCCCGTCACCAGGATCTTCGCCATCGCCCGTCTCCTCCAGGGAGTCGCTTCCTCCGACGCCCACCACCCTGCCCGCGGCGCGAGGGGCGCGGCAGAGACCTCCCGATCCAGGGACCGCCGATCCCTGGCTGGGGCCACGGGGTGCCCGGGCGGGCTCCCGGCCGCCGACACCCGCCGACGCCCGCACCGACCGCCGACGCCCGCACCGACCGCCGGGAGCCAGGTCAGCGGACGGCGGGCTCCCGCGGGCCGGGGCGGCCGTCACCGTAGGCGCCGGCCATGGGGGAGGAGCCGGTGGTGAGGAAGTCGTGGATCGCCATCAGGTAGACGGCGCGCTCCACGGTGCCCTCGCCACCCGTGTCGAGGGCGTCGAACGCGGCGGCGGCCCCCTCCGGCGGGTTGCCGCTCGCCGCGCGCAGCCGGGCGAACTCCCCTCGGGTCACACGCCCGTCGCCGTCGCCGTCGGCGAGGTCGAACAGCGAGCCGAGCGCAGGCCGACAGGTCTCCTCGAAGGCCTCGTGGCCGGCCCAGGCGCGGTACTCCTCGAAGGTGACGCCGCCGTCCCCGTCGCCGTCCATCTGCCGGAAGACCTCCTCGTGGGTCGCGCGGGCCGCGGCCACCAGCGGGTCGTACGGGCCGCGTCCGAAGGCCGAGGCCGCCCGGTCGACCCGGGCGAGGTACTCGTCGTGGGAGATCACGCCGTCGCCGTCGGTGTCCAGCATCGCGAAGATGCGGCGCTTCGCCTCGTCCGACATTCCGTCACCATCCGTTCTCGCAGGGGAAGTTCTGCCGGTCCACGCTACCGGCGGGACGCGCGCGGGCCCGGAAGGCGCGGCACGGGAGCGGGCGCCATCCCGGCAGCCGGGGACCGGCGATCCCTGGCTGCGCCGCGCCCCGGCGGGCCATGCTGGGGGCATGATCGACCGAACGGCGCTGGCCGACTTCCTCACCCGGGCCCGGGCCCGGCTCACCCCCGCCGCCCTCGGGCTGCCGCCCGGGGCGCGGCGCCGCACACCCGGACTGCGCAGGGAGGAGGTGGCACAGGTCGCCGGGCTGTCCGTCGACTACTACGCGCGCCTGGAACAGCGCCGCGGCCCCCAGCCCTCACCGCAGCTGCTCGCCGCCCTGGCCCGGGCCCTGCGGCTGAGCGAGGACGAACGCGACCACCTGTTCCGCCTCGCCGGACACGAGCCCCCGCGCCGGCACGGCCCGCTCGGCCACGTGCGCCCCGGACTGCTGCTCATCCTCGACCGGCTGCACGACACGCCCGCCCAGGTGGTCTCCGACCTCGGCGACGTCCTCGCGCAGAACGCCATGTCGGCCGCCCTGTTCGGGGACCACACCGCCCTGGCACCCGAGCGCCGCAACCTCCTGCTGCGCTGGTTCACCGACCCCGGCACCCGCACGCTGTTCCCCGCCGAGGACCACGAGGACCTCGCCCGCGCCCACGTCGCCGCCCTGCGCGCCGCCCGCACCGCCCGCCCCGGCGACCGCCGCGCCGCCGAACTCCTCGACGAACTCCTCGCCGACAGCGGCGAGTTCGCCGCCTACTGGGAACGCCACGAGGTCGCCCGGCGGCGCAGCGGCCGCAAACGGCTCCTGCACCCGGTGGTCGGGCCGCTGGACCTGGAGTGCGAGGTGCTGGCCGCCGGCGGCGAGGACCAGCTGCTGCTGGTGCACACCGCCGCGCCCGGCAGCGACTCCGCCTCCCGCCTGGAACTGCTGCGCGTCGTCGGCGCCCCCGCCCCCGCCTGACGCCCGCACCGGCATCGGAAGGCCCCGCTGCGCGACGAGGCGGGCCGGGGCCCGTAGGCTGGGCCGGGCCGTGACGGCACAGACCGTCACCAGAGCGCACAAAGCGACCGACCGACAGATCGACCGACCGACAGATCGACTGATCGACCGATCGCCAGAGACCGACAGAAGCGGGCAGGCAGGGGCACATGCAGTTCGACGACCAGGGCGACCTCGACACCTCGCAGGTGGACGACCGGCGCGGCATCCCGGGCGGGAAGGTCGCCATCGGCGGCGGGGCCGTGGGCCTGCTCGCGGTGCTGTTCGCGGTCGTCCTCGGCGTCGACCCGCAGCTGCTGGGCCTGTCCTCCGGCTCCGGCTCCTCCAACTCCTCCACCGGCACCCGCACCGCCGGCGAGGTGCAGCAGGCCTGCAAGACCGGCGCCGACGCCAACAAGCGCCAGGACTGCCGGATCGTGGCCGTCACCAACAGCCTCCAGGAGTTCTGGCGCACCGAGCTGCCGCGCGCCGCCAAGATCCCGTACAAGAACGCCGAGACGGTGCTGTTCACCGGCCAGGTCTCCACCGCCTGCGGGCCGGCGACCTCGGCGGTGGGCCCGTTCTACTGCCCCGGCGACAAGAAGGCCTACTTCGACCTGGGCTTCTTCAACGAGCTGTCCGCCCGCTTCGGCGCCAAGGGCGGCCCGTTCGCCGAGTCCTACGTCGTCGCCCACGAGTACGGCCACCACATCCAGACCCTCACCGGCGCCATGCAGAAGGTCGGCAACGACCGCCAGGGCGCCGCCAGCGGCTCGGTGCGCCTGGAGCTGCAGGCCGACTGCTACGCCGGGGTGTGGGCGCACCACGCCACCACCACCCCGCAGGCCTCCACCGGCCGTCCGCTGATCGCCTCGCTCACCGACCAGGACATCGCCCAGGGCCTGGACGCGGCCGCCGCGGTCGGCGACGACCGCATCCAGCAGCAGGCCACCGGCCGGATCAACCCGGAGGCCTGGACGCACGGCTCCGCCGAGCAGCGCAAGGCCTGGTTCACCACCGGCTACCGCGGCGGCGACTTCGCCCAGTGCGACACCTTCTCGGCCGCCAAGCTGTAGCACCACCGCCCGCGAGGACCGGCCGCGACGTCCGCCCGCGGGCCCGTCGTCAGAAGCCCCGCTGCGCCTGCCCGCTCCGCGCCCAGTCCCAGCCCGTGATCGCCTCGCGCAGCCGGATGGCGCCGGCGGGCAGGCGCGTGTCCGAGGCCCAGAACAGGGTCAGGGAGCGCCGGCAGTCGGGGTCGTCGACGCCGACCCACACCAGCGGCAGGCGGGTGGCGGTGCGCCGGGAGAGCGCGGGCACCAGGCCGATGCCCAGGCCCGCGCTGATCAGCTCGGCGATGGCGCCGGCCTCGTCGCTCTCGCAGACGATCCGCGGCTCCAGGCCGCGGGCGGCGAACAGCCGCTCCAGCAGGCGGCGCTGCCAGTGCCCGGGGCGGGCGGCGATGAACGGCTGGTCGGCGAGGTCGTCGACGCCGACCGCGGTGCGCCCGGCCAGCGGGTGGCCGGGGGCGACGGCCAGCCCCACCTCCTCGTCCAGCAGCAGCACCGACTCCAGGCCCTCGGCGGTGATCGGCTGGGAGACGACGGCGAGGTCGACGTCCTGGGCCCGCAGCCGCCGGGCCGTCTCCCGCGCGGGCAGCTGGTGCAGTTCGACCTCCACCCCCGGGTGGCCGCGCTTGAACGCGGCCAGCGGCCCGCTGAAGGCCAGGAAGGTCTCCGAGGCCAGCCGCACCGTGCCCAGCCCCTGCCCGGCGGCCTCCGCCACCGCCCGCCGGCCCGCCTCCAGTTCGCCGAGCGAACGCTCGACGTAGCCGCGGAACAGCTGCCCGGCCGCGTTCAGCCGCAGCCGCCCGCCGCGCTCGAACAGCGGGGTGCCCAGCTCGGCCTCCAGCCGGGCGATGGAGCGGCTCAACGACGGCTGGGCGACGCGCAGTTCCTCCGCCGCCCGGCTCAGGTGCTCCAGCCGCGCCACCGCCAGGAACTGCGCGAGCGTGTTCAGGTCCACGAAAGCCCCCATGCCCCAGCGGTCATAACGCCATAGCACTATTGATCTTAGACAGGATAGCCGGGCGGACATAGCGTCAGGGGCGGGCCGCACACCGCCCGCAGCGGTGCGCCGACCCGGACGCCCTGTACGAGGAAGGACCCCGCGCCATGGCCACCGCCGCCCACCAGACCCCACCGGAGCCCGAGGCCCGGTCCGCCACAGGGGAGCGGACCGGGCCTCGGGCGGGAACCGACCCGGAGGAGCGGACCGGGCCCGCCGGACGGACCCTGCGCGCCGTGGCCGCCGTCCACACCGCCGCCGCCTTCGGCCAGCCCGTCTTCGCCGGCGTCTACCTCAGCGGCGACTACGACGCCCTGGGCTGGCACACCGTCGGCGCCAACGCCGTCACCGCCCTCGGCTACCTGCAGCTGGTCGCCGCCCTCGTGGTGTGGATCCGGCTGCGCCGCTCCTGGCCGGCGGCCGCCACCCTCGCCGCGGTCGCGGCCGAGACCGCGCAGTACGTCGCCGGAACGGAAGGCGCCCTGTGGCTGCACCTGCCGCTGGGCGTGGCGACCATCGCCGGCCTCGCCGTGCTCACCATCGCCCTGTGGCGTACCCCGCTGCCCCCGCGCCGGCCCCTCCGCCGGGAGGACGACGACCGTGCCTGAACCCCACGTCAACCTGACGCGCCGTCAAATCCTCGGCATCGGCGGAGCGTTCGGCCTGCTCACCACCGCCTCGCTGGCCGGCGCCGCCACCCTCGCCCGCCGCCCCGCCACCACCGGCGCCGAACTGCGCAGCGCCGCCGCCCTGCCGCCCCCCTACCAGGTGCCGCTGCCGCTGCCCGCCGTCGCCAGGCCCGTCTCCACCGACGGCGGCACCGACCGCTACGAGATCGTCCAGCGCGAGACCAGCGCCGAGATCCTGCCCGGCCTGCGCACCCCGCTGTGGACGTACGGCGGCTCCTTCCCCGGCCCCACCATCGAGGCCCGCCGCGGCCGGCCCGTCACCGTCACCCACCGCAACGAACTGCCGGTGCCCACCGTCGTCCACCTGCACGGCGGCCGCACCCCCGCGGACTCCGACGGCTACCCCACCGACCTCGTCCTGCCCGCCGCCTGGCCCCAGGCCCCCCAGACCATGCCCGGCATGCCCGGCATGGACGTCGCGGGCGGCCACGGCGGCGGCACGGGTACGGGCATGGCCGACCCCCGCGCCGTCACCAGCCGCCTGCGACGCGACTACACCTTCCCCAACGACCAGCGCCCCACCCTGCTCTGGTACCACGACCACCGCATGGACTTCACCGCCCCCGCCCTCTGGCGCGGCCTCGCCGGCCTGCACATCGTGCGCGACGACGCCGAGGACGCCCTCGGCCTGCCCGCCGGCCCCCACGAGATCCCCCTGATGATCACCGACCGCGCCTTCACCGCCGACGGCGCTCTGACCTACCCCTCCCTCGACCCCGCCCTGCGCGACCGCCCCGGCGTCACCGAACCCCACCTCGCCGGCGTCCTCGGCGACGTCGTCCTCGTCAACGGCGCCCCCTGGCCCGTCCACGAGACCGACGCCGCCCGCCACCGCCTGCGCCTGCTCAACGCCTCCAACGCCCGCCACTACGAACTCGAAGCCCGCACCGAGGACGGCCGCCGCCTCGACCTCGTCCAGATCGGCGCCGACCAGGGCCTGCTCGCCGCCCCCGTCACCCACCGGAGCCTGCCCGTCGCCCCCGCCGAACGCTACGACCTCGTCGTCGACTTCGCCGCCGCCCCCGTCGGCTCCCTGGTCCGGATCGTCAACCGCCTCGGCACCGGCCGCACCCGCGACGTCATGGCCTTCCGCATCGCCCGCCCCGCCCCCGCCGACGACAGCCGCATCCCGCCCCGCCTCGCCACCGACCTGCCCGACTGGCGGCGCGAAGACGCCGTCCGCACACGGGACTTCGCCTTCCGCGCCGGCCGCACGAACGGCGGCCACGGCTGGCTCATCGGCGGCCGCCCCTTCGACCCCGCCCGCACCGACGTCACCGTCCCCCTCGGCGACACCGAGATCTGGCGCCTGATCGCCGACGTCCACCACCCCGTCCACCTCCACCTCGTGGGCTTCCGCATCCTCACCCGCGGCGGCAGACCCCCACTGCCCCACGACGCCGGCCTCAAGGACACCGTCTCGCTGCGCCCGGGGGAGTCCGCGGAGATCATCACCCGCTTCGACGGCTACCGCGGCCGCTACCTCTTCCACTGCCACAACGCCGAGCACGAGGACATGGGAATGATGGCCAACCTGGAAGTCGTCTGATCCCTTTCACCCCTGTTCGAGGGGATCCGCCGGAACTGCCGGACCTTCACGGCTCTCGCACCGGATGATCACTCTGCTGCCGGAATCCCGACCCCCGCCGTACCGGGCGGTCCACTCCAATTCCCTTCGCACACCCCCCGAGCAGCGAAAGGCCACCACCCCCATGACCCGCCCCGACGACCACCCCACGCCCGACCGGATGCTGCGCGAGGCCGCCTCCCGCCTGGACCGGCGCCGCTTCCTCACCGTCACCTCGGCCGCCGCCGCGCTCGCCTTCAGCGTCAACCTGCCCTCCGCGCACGCCGCCGACAACGAGATCGCCCCGCGCGCCATCGGCGACGATCCCTTTACCCTCGGCGTGGCCTCCGGCGACGCCACCTCCGACGCCGTCGTGCTCTGGACCCGCCTGGCCCCCCGCCCGCTGGAGCCCGGCGCCGGCCTGCCGCCCACCGGCTCCGTCCGGGTCGGCTGGGAGATCGCCCGCGACGAGAAGTTCCGCCGCGTCGAGCGCCGCGGCACCGCCCGCGCCCACGCCGAGTTCAACTACGCCGTCCACGTCGACGTCGACGGCCTCGACGCCGCCCGCACCTACTGGTACCGCTTCACCGTCGGCACCTGGGCCAGCCCCGTCGGACGCACCCGCACCGCCCCGCCGCGCGGCCGCAAGCTCGACAGCGCCCGCATCGCCTTCGTCTCCTGCCAGGCCTACGAGGACGGCTACTTCACCGCCTTCCGCCACCTCGCGGGCGAGGACCTGGACGCCGTCTTCCACGTCGGCGACTACATCTACGAGTACGGCATCGACGCCGCCGGCGGCGACCGCAAGTACACCGACCGCACCCTCGCCGCCCACTTCAACCACGAGACCACCACCCTCGAGGACTACCGGCTGCGCTACTCCCTCTACAAGAACGACCCCGACCTCCAGGCCGCCCACGCCGCCCACCCCTGGTACGTCACCTGGGACGACCACGAGGTCGAGAACAACTACGCCGCCGGCATCCCCGAGAAGAACCAGGACCCGGCCCCCTTCGTCGCCCGCCGCGCCGCCGCCTACCGCGCCTACTGGGAGAACCAGCCGCTGCGCATGCCCCAGCCCCGCGGCACCGAACTGACCCTCTACCGGCGCGTCCACTACGGCCAGCTGGCCCAGTTCGACATCCTCGACACCCGCCAGTACCGCGACGACCAGGCCAACGGCGACGGCTGGCAGTACCCCACCCCCGAGTCCGACGACCCCAAGCGCACCCTCATGGGCGCCACCCAGGAACGCTGGTTCGCCGACGGCCTGCGCCACTCCAAGGCCACCTGGAACGTCATCCCCCAGCAGGTCGTCTTCTCCCGCCGCAAGAACACCACCGCCGAGCGCTCCAAGCTCTCCATGGACGCCTGGGACGGCTACCCCGCCGCCCGCGAGCGCTTCCTGAAGGCCGTCGACCAGTCCGGCGTCAAGAACCTGGTGCTGCTCACCGGCGACGTCCACGTGGCCTACGCCCTGGACGTCAAGCGCGACTTCAACGACCCCAACTCCCGCACGGTGGGCGTGGAGTTCGTCGGCACCTCGATCAGCAGCGACGGCGACGGCGAGGAGAAGCCGTCCAACTGGGGCAACCTCATGGCGGCCAACCCGCACATGAAGTTCTACGACGGGCGCCGCGGCTACACCGTGCTCACCCTGGACCGCCACCGGGCCCGCGCCGACTACCGCGTCGTCTCCCACATCACCCGCCCCGGCGGCACCCTGTCCACCGCCGCCTCCTTCACCACCGAGGCCGGCAACCCGGGCATCCGCCCGGCCTGACAGGGCCCTTGGCCTCCCGGTCCCGCCGCCTTGAGGGAGGCGGCGGGGCCGGGTGCCGCTCAGGCGGCCGGGGGCCGTGCAGGCGGGCCGGGTGCTGCTCAGGCGCCCCGGACGAGGCGTTCGACGACGGCCGCGGCCTGCTGCGGGTGCTCCTCCAGCCAGGCGTCCAGGTGGCGTCGGACGGCCTCGGCGACGCAGGCGCGCACGGCGGTGTTGCCGAGCACGTCCAGAGTGGAGCCGTGGAACTCGGGCTCGTCGAGCTTCACCGACACGACCGCCGTCAGGCCCGCCCAGGCCTGCCCGGCACTCAGGCCGGGTTCCGCCGGGGCCGGCCGGAGCCGCTTGCGCGCGTACGCGTCGAGCGCGGCCGCCACCCCGTCGCGGAAGCCCGCCTCGTGGGTGCCGCCGCGCGGGGTGGGCCGGCTGTTGGCGAAGCTCCGGACCCGCTCCTCGCCGTCGGCGCGCCAGCGCAGGGCCACCTCCACCGTCCCCGCCATCCGCGGGTCCTCGCCCTCGAAGGCGACGGTGCCCGTGGCGGCGGGCGCCGCGTCCCGGTTGTCGAGGAATGCGACGAAGTCCTGTGCCCCGCCGGGGGAGTGGAACCGCTCGGACCTGGGCTCGCCGGGCCCGCGCCGGTCGGTCAGTGAGATGTCCAACTCGCGGTTCAGGAAGGCCAGTTCACGGAATCGGTCCGCCAGGTCGTCGAAGGAGAGCAGCGCTGTCCCGAAGACCTCGGCATCCGGCCAGAAGGTGAGGACGGTCCCGCTGCCGGTCGCCGGGCCCGCGTCGGTGAGCGGGGTGACGGCCGTGCCGCGCGCGTACTCCCGTTCCCAGCGCACCCCCTCGCGCCGCACCTCGGCCGTCATCCGGCTCGACAGGGCGTTGACGGCGGCCGGGCCCGCGGCCCAGTGCCCGAGCGCCACGTCGCGGCGGCCGCCACCGGGCCCCGCTCCGGCGTTCAGACGGGTCAGCAGGGTGTCGAGGTCGGGCTCACCGGTGCCCTCCGCCCCGCGGACGGGGACGCCCGGGCCGTCGTCGGCGACGCGCACGCCACCGTCGGAGGTGAGGGTGACCTCGACGCGGCCGGCGCGTCCGGCCAGGACCTCCCTCACCGCCCGGTCGGCGACCTCGAACACCAGCTGACTCAGGCCGCGCTCACCGGTCGAGCCGATGTACATCCCGGGCCGCTTCCGTACGGCTTCCAGGCCCTCCCACACCTGGATGCGGGCGGCCTCGTACCCGGTCTTCTCCTCGTTCACGATGTCCCCTCCGAAGGTGTCCGGCAGAGCTCCACAGCCTAGGCGAATTTCGGCATAATGCCAGGTCAGAGCCTGTTTGCCGAGGGCGCAGGCGGGCGCGTGAGCGCCTGCCCGCGGGCGCCCGCCGCAGGGGTCCCGGGCGCCCGCCGGAGCGCGGCCCCGCCCCCGCCGGGGCCGCGTACGGGGCCGTTCCAAGCGCTCCCGAGGTCCCCCGATCCAAGTTCTTCGCGCCCCGCCCGCCGGCGGACCCCGGCAAGCCGGTGTACCTGCGGCCCGCCATCGTCGGCCTGCTCGTCCCGGCGGTCCTGATCCCGCTGATCGTCGTCATGGCCAAGCGCGACCCCGAGTTCGCCGAGGCCGGCGACTGCATCCACAACAACAACCCGATCGCCGCCGCCCTGCCCGGCGTCGTCGATAGCAATCCCGACATCGACGTGGTCCCCTGCTCCGACCCGAAGACCGAGGCCCGCGTCGTCGGCCGCGAGGACGACACCACCGACGGCGAGAACGCCTGCCGCAAGTACCCCACCGCCGACGGCTACTTCACCTCCAAGCACGGCAGCGACAAGTACACCCTCTGCCTGCAGGGCCTGGAGACCCCCAAGCAGCCGAAGCCGACCACCATCTTCGGCCCCGTCAACCCGTAGCGAGGTGCCGCCCCGGGCCCCTCGCCGCACTCGGCCGGCCGATCCTTCGCCGAACGGCCCGGCGCCGGGCCGTTCGCTGTCACCGGGGGCGGTGGGCAGGGGAGTCGGGGGTGTATGTTCGCACCCAGCCGTCCAGAAGGGCGAAGGCCATGGGGATCTCCACGCACGCGATGGTGCCGCCGCTCCTGCTGGCCGCACTGGTCCTGCTCGCCGTCAGACTGGCCCGACGGCACCGTGCCGGTGCGCCCGTAGCGCTGCTGCCACGGTCACGTCCGGCCCGCGCCGTCGCAGCGGCCGTCATCGCCCTGGTGATGCTCTCCGGAGCGCTGACCGGAGACCCCTGGTCGGCGGTCGTCCCCGCCCTCACGCTCGGCGGCCTGACCGGCGCCCTCGTGGACCTCCGCTACGGCTCCCCGCGCTGACGCCCGCCCACGGTGCTGCCCGGGCGGTTCGTCAGGAGGCGGACGGCTCGATCTCCCCGGCGAAGACGATGACCTGGTCGATGAGGCTCCGCCGCAGGTGGACGACGTCCGTTCCCGCCAGGCGGGGGCCTCCGTCCGGCGTGGTGAAGACCCACTGGTAGCGGGCCCACTCGCCGGGCATGTCCACCGCCGAGCAGCGCGTCATCGTGCCGGTTCCCGCCGGGTGGCGCCGGATGTCCAGCACGAACTGCTCGACCGCCGCGATTCCCTCGCTGCGGCCCAACGGCCCCCAGAAGACCACGTCCGAGGTCAGGGCCTGGGAGAGCAGGGCCGTCACATAGGTGTCGTCCGAGGCGTTGAACGCGGAGATGAACGTGTCGATCGCGGAGCGTGCCGTCTCTTCCTGCATACCCCAGTAATACCAGCCGCTGCGCGTACGGATCAGGAAGAGGGCGAGCACCAAGGACGGCAGCACCCACGCGGCACCCCGTGCCGCCCGGGCTTCCGCCCTCGATCCGCACGCCGCCGCCCCGGTTTCGAAAACCGGGGTGGCGCTGGACCCAGTGGGTGACCAACCGGCTTTCCACGGAGGACTCGGCGGTCCGTCCCGTGATGGGACCGCATGCGCCGCACGCCCGCCGGAACCGCGCCACCGGGCTCCCCGCCCGCGCAAATCCCCGGTGAGGAGCGGTACATGGCCCCCAGGGTGTTCGCCGAGGGGTTCCGGCACGGAGTCGAGCGGCACACGCCTCCGGGCTCAGCGGCAGGTGGCAAGGCCGCCCGGGTGCGGGCCGACGGCCCGGGCGGCCCGCAGCGCCGCCCTGGCACGGGCCGCGCCGGGGCGGGTGGCCGCCTCGCCGCCGCCGACCGCGACGGGGCGGGGGGCGAGGCCCGCGCAGGGGCCGCAGATGCCGGGTTCGGGCACCGGGTCGTGGCACGCCGCGCACTCGGCGTACCGAAGTGCCCCGGTCCGTACGGTGCTTGGGGCGGGCGGCAGCTTGTGCTCCAGGCGGTGGCGGAGGACGGCGACCGCCGAGTGCATCGGGGCGGGCAGGCCCGGCAGCAGGGCCTGGGCGAGGTCGGCGGCGGTGCTGCCGCGTTCCAGCCACCGGGCGACCAGGGGCGCGAGTGCGCGGGCTTCGGCCTCGCCCAGGCGCAGGCGCGGCTCGGGACGGATCACCCGGAACAGCGTGGCGACCGCCTCGCGGAGCTGCTCGTCGGACTGCCCGCCCGGCCGCCCGTCCGCTTGCCCGTCGGGCGGTCCGTCGGGCGGTTCGGAGGGCGATTCGGCGGGGAGGGTGGGTTCTTGGTGCCGGTCCTTTGAAAGGGTGTCAGTGCGGCCGGTGCTCGCTCCACCGGGGACCGGGCGGGTGGTACTCGGTGCTGCGGCCCGAGGGACGTCGTAGACGTGGGTCTCGGTGATGATCGTGCCGTCGGGCAGGCGGATCTTCTCGACCCGGTAGTACCCGGCGTCGGCCAGCTCCTTCAGGGCCCTGCGGATCGCGCCGCGCCCCTGGGGGCTGGTGTCGGCCATGTGCCGGCCGTCCTCGCGCCAGCCGTCGGGCCGGGAGAGGAGGTCCGTGAGCAGGCCCCGGGCGGTGTAGGAGAGCCGTCGGTACTGGAGTACGGCGTTGGGCAGCACGGTGAAGTTGCGCACGGGGGCGCTACGATGGACGCGCATCGGGAGTGTTGGCTCCTGTTGCCGGACCCCGGGGTGTTAGCGCACCGCCGGGGTCGCCTGTTTTCGGTTGGATTACGGAACGTACCACAACGGTCACGCACAGAACGGGCGTTCGCGACAACTGCCCTGACGGGGGCGCTCCGTCACCCGGCGTCAGCCGGGGGTGCCCGGGCGGTGGACGCTGAGGTCGCCGTAGGAGCGCAGGGCGCCGGCCGGGTCGCCGGGCTTGTCCCGCAGGACGGCGTCCAGGAAGGCGAGGGTGGCCGCGGCGACGGTGCGCGGGCCCCCGCTGCGGCCCAGGGTGCCGACGAGCGAGGGCACCGGCGGCAGGTACAGGGGGCCGTCCATGAAGGTGAGGTGGGCGGCGCCGGGGACGGTGAGCCGGTAGCTCGGCGCGGTGCTGGAGTCGAGCGCCTCGGTGAGGCGGGGCAGGTAGCGCGGGTCGCTGTCCGGGGTGATGGCCTGGGTGAGCGCGAGCGTCGGCCGGTCGAGGGCGGGCGCGGTGGGGCCGTGGGGGTAGCCGTCCAGGTCGACGACGGCGGCGAAGCGGCGGTCCTGCCGGGCCGCCTGCAGGGCGGCGGCGCCGCCCATGGAGTGGCCGGTCACCGCGACCCGGCCGGTGTCCAGGCGTCCGGTCAGCGGGTCGGCGATCCCGCCGCGCTCCAGGGCGTCCAGCTGGGTGAGGACGAAGCCGAGGTCGCCGGCCCGGACGGCCGTCCAGCCGGCCGCCAGCTCGTCGTCCTTGTCCCGGTCGCCGCTGGAGGCGGTCTCGGTGCCGATCGTCCGGCCGTCGGCGAGGACGACGGCGGCGGAGTCGTACGGGTGGTCGAGGGCGGCCACCACGTAGCCGTGGCTGGCCAGTTCCTCCGCCCACGCGGTGTTCTGGGTGCGCACCCCGCCCGACCCGGGGGAGAACAGCACGACCGGGAACCGCTCGCCGCCGCCGGCCACCGGGGCGTCGAAGACCGAACGGCTGCGGGCGCGCGGGACACCGTCGACCAGGAAGCCCGGCAGGCCGACGCCCCGGGCGAGGGCCCCGGAGACGGTGCGTGCCTCCTGCCCCGTGCGTCCGAGGTACTGGGCCCGCTGCGCGCCCGCGGGGATCTCCCCTGCGGGGTACCAGAGTTGGACCACGACGGTGCGCAGGTCGTTCGGGTCGGCGGTGAAGGTCTCGGGGCGGTGCGGGTCGGTCCACTGCACCACGCGGGTGCCGACCGCGAAGCCGCCCGACGGCTCGGGGAACACCGGGACGGGAAAGGCCCAGGCGGCCACCGGGCCCGTGGCGATCAGGCCGACGCAGGCCGCCGACCCCGGCAGCGCCAGCCACCAGCGGGCCCGCCACGCCGGCCGTCCGGTACGGCGGCGCAGCGGTCGCAGCAGGGGAGCGAGGGCGAACGGCGAGGCGAGGGCGGCGCCCGCCAGGACCGGCAGCAGCTGCCAGCGGACGCCCGCCGCGCCCAGCGCGATCGCGCACGGCACGAGGACCGCCCCCGCCGCGATCGTGGCGCGCGGGCGGGCGGCGGGGGGAAGCCAGCGTGCCGTCACCAGCGCGAGGGCGGCCAGCAGGGCGAGGATTTCCAGGGGGGACATGGGCAGTCCCGGGATGATCTCGGTCACCTGGCCATGCTCGGCGCCGGGCGCGCGCCGCCGCATCGGCCACCGGTCGCCGCCGCGTGCCACCAGGGGTGCGGTCCGCGGCGGTCCGGGTACGACCGCGGTGGCAGCCGGGCGGGCCGGAGCGGCGGGCGCGCTGCGACCACGGGAGGTGGCGGGACTCCTCCTGCGGTCGTATGCCGGCGCGGGGCGATCAGACGGTGGGCTCATGCGCCGCGCGGGGCCGGCGGCCTACCGTGACAGGGCCGCGGTACGTGCCGGGGCGGCGGCACGCACCCGGGGCCGCGCAGGCGTACGGTCCCCGTGCCCGACGTGCCCGACATGCCGGACGTGCCGGACGTGCCGGACGTGCCCGACGTGCCCGACGTGCCCGACGTGCCCGACGTGCCCGACGTGCCGGACGTGCCGGACCCGGGGCCGCCTTGACGCCGAATCGACAGGGGCGTGCGATGACCGAGGCGGCCGCCGAACCCGGCCACGCCCACCAGAACCAGGTACCGGTGCGCGTCCGCGTGCGGGCCCGGTGGGCGAGGACGGCCGTACGGCTGACCGGCTACGCCGACCTCGCCTGCGCGCGAGCCGCACGAGCCGCACGAGCCGCGCGACCGCTGAGAGCCGCCGCGCGCTGGCGCTCCCGGCTGCCGCCCACCGCGTGGGACGCCCTGCTGGCGACGCTCCTGCTCCTCAACGTCGCGACCACCCGCGCACCGCACGAGCTGCCGGTGGCCGCGGCCCTCACCGCCGCCCTCACCCTGCCCCTGCTGTGGCGGCGCCGGGCCCCGCGCACGGTGTTCGCCGCCGTGGCGGCCGCGGCCCTCGTCCAGTGGCTGGCCGATGTCCAACTGCCCGCCGACGTAGCCCTGTTGGTGGCCCTCTACACGGTGGCGGCGAACTCGGGCCGGCGCGGCACCCTCGTCGCCGGCGCCGCCGTGGAGGCCGGGGCAGTGCTGGCCTGCCTGCGCTGGTCGACGGACGGCGCGTTCCTGACCCCCTTCGTCGCGGTCACCGCGCTGGCCGTCGCCGCCGCCGTCCTCGGCGTGAACGTGCGCACCACGCGCGCCTACCTCGCCGCCCTGGAGGAGCGGGCCGCACGCCTGGAACACGAACAGGAACAGCAGGCGCGACTGGCCGCCGCCGAGGAACGGGCGCGCATCACCCGGGAGATGCACGACATCGTCACCCACAACCTGTCCGTCATGGTTGCGCTCACCGACGCCGCCGTCTACGCCCAGCACCGGTCGCCCGACAAGGCCACCACCGCGATGCTCCAGATCTCCGAGACCGGCCGGCAGGCCCTGACCGACATGCGCCGCTCGCTGGGCGTCCTGCGCACCGACGAACCCGACGCGCGGCGCCACCCGCTGCCCGGCATCGCCCAACTGGCCGCCCTCGCCGACCAGATGGGCGCCGCCGGGCTGCCCACCGGCCTCGACGTCCACGGCGGCCACGCCCACATCCCCGCCACCGCCCAACTCACCGTCTACCGCCTGGTACAGGAAGCCTTGACCAACACCCTCAAGCACGCACCCGCCGGCGCCCGCGCGACGGTCCGCATCCACTGCGCGGCCGCGACCGTCACCGTGGACGTCACCGACACCGGCCCCCACCCGCCCCAGCCCGCCACCGCCACCGCTGCCGCTTCCGTCGTCGTGCCGCCCGGCCACGGCATCCCCGGCATGCGCGAACGCTCGGCCGCCTACGGGGGCACACTGCACGCCGGACCGCTTCCCGACGGCGGCTGGCGGGTCCACACCCGCCTCCACCTCGACAGCGCCGGAGCGCCGCCCGCATGACGATCCGCATCCTGATCGCCGACGACGAAGCACTCCTCCGGATGGCCTTCAGCACCGTCCTGGAAGCCCAGCCCGACATGGCACCGGTCGGCGAAGCCGCCGACGGCGCCCAGGCCGTACGCCTCGCCCGCGAACTGCGCCCCGACGTCGTCCTCATGGACGTCCGGATGCCCGGAACCGACGGCATCGAGGCGACCGGGCAGCTCGTCGCGGCCTCCCCGCAGAGCAGAGTGCTCATCCTCACCACCTTCGACCTGGACGAGTACGCCTTCGCCGGACTCAACGCCGGAGCCTCCGGCTTCCTGCTGAAGAACGCCCGCCCCGAGGAACTCCTCACCGCGATCCGCAACGTCGCCGCCGGCGACGCCGTACTCTCCCCGCGGATCACCCGCCGCCTCCTGGACAACCTCCGCCCGCACATCCCCGACGGCCGCGACCCCGACCACGACGAGCGGCTGAACCGGCTCAGCACCCGCGAACGCGAGGTACTCGTCCAGGTCGGCCGCGGCCTGTCCAACACCGAGATCGCCGCCACCCTGCACCTCGCGGAGGCCACCGTGAAGTCCCACCTGGGCCGCATCCTCCACAAGCTCGAACTCCGCGACCGCATCCAAGCCGTGGTCCTCGCCTACGAAACCCGCCTCATCCACCCGACATGACCCGCCCCCTGGTTGCCGGGCCGCGCCCCTGGCAGTGGGGCCGGCTGGAGGCGTGCGGCGCGGACACCGAGCCGCTCCGGGCGGTGTCCACCACCCCGCAGGACCGGCACGCGACTCTCTGGGGCAACCCGTACGGCACCTGCCGCCGGGGTCCGGTAGGAAATCGACTCAGGAACCGCGTCGGCGTCGGCTGCGCCGCGACTGCCGCGGCCCGACAGGGTCCACGCGGCCAGGGCCGGGCCTACCGCGAGGAGCCGTCGAAGCGTTCGAAGCCCGTCTCCATGTCACCGCGGAACGTCAGCGCTTCGAGGCCGATGCCGAGTGCGCCGAGCAGGATCCCCAGTGCCGCGTCGGCGTCCGGCTCGGACCGGCTCACCCACACGAACGTGCTCGGTTCGACCCCGCCTTCGAGCCGGCTGAGCGCGAAGTCCACGCGCTGGATGCGGAACATGGCGACATCGACGGCTCCCAGGTCTTCCCAGCTGCGTTCGACTGTCAGCCGCAGGCGGGCCGCCAGTGCCTCCAGCGGCGGCTTCAGCCCTGCCACAAGCCGGAACGAGGCGGCCGCGTACTCCCACATGCCCTCTTGGAAGGCGGGGTTCTTCCCGGTGTAGTACGGGGGGCTCGGCGCCGGTTGCCAGTCCGGCTCCGGCCCTGGTACCTCGAACCCGGCCACAATCCCGCCTTCCGTCTGAACACCTCTTCAAGCGTCACGGTATCCGAAGAGGAACGCGCCAGGGGTGCGGGCGCCGAGCTCCTTGACGGCCAGGGCCGGGCCGGCGGCGTACTCCTCGGGGAGGTGTCATCCGCCGCGCGCAGGAAGTCGGCCCGGCCGACTTCCTGCGCGGCGAGGCTGGCCGTCCCCTGGTTACGGGGTGAGTCGCAGGTGGATCGCGAGGACGCCGAGCTG
>NZ_JBHUAL010000154.1:0-23532 GCF_042789775.1 Kitasatospora sp. NPDC056800
CCCCGGGGCCACCACCGCCGTTACGGCTTCCAGGCCGGGTCGCGGCCGAGCAGTGCCAGGGCGCGGTCGAACCGGCCGGTGCCGCCGCCGGGTTCGAGCCCCGGGGCGAAGGCCCGGCCGGGTGCCCGGTGTTCCTCGGTGTTCGGGACGGCCTCGGTCACCGTCAGCAGCGCGGTGGCCAGCGCGTCGTCGCCGTCCACCGCCGCGACCAGCGCGTCCTGGGTGCCGAGCGCGGCGGCGACGTCCCAGCCGTGCACCAGGGTGTCCAGCAGGTGGAAGCCCACCGCCTGGGTGAGCGGGAAGGGGCCGCCGTCGCGGATCTCGGCCAGCCAGATCGGCCGGTCCGCGGTGGCCGCCTCCCGGAAGGCCGCGGTGAGGTCGGTCCCGGTGCGCCGGAAGGCGCCCGCCGGGTCGGCGCCGAGCGGGGCGTCCGCGAACAGCGCCAGGTCCGGCCCGGCGCCGCGGGCGGCCGCGGCGAAGCCCTGGTGCTGGCCGACGCAGTGCTCCAGCAGCTTGCGCAGTGTCCACCCCGCGCAGGGGGTGGGCAGGTCGAGCTGGTCCGGCCGTAGGCCGTCCACCACCTGGACGGCCAACTCCATGGCCTGTGCGTGCAGTTCGACGATCCTCATACGACAGCGACCTCCCGGCCGGCAGAGATGAATCCGATCACCTGATCAACAACGGTCGGCTCCGCGATAATCCTGCTGTGGCCCAGGCCCTGAGTGATGGTCAGCTCCAGCCGCTCCCCGTACGCCTCGCGCAGCCGGTACGCCTCGCTCGGCGGGACGACGGTGTCGCCCTCGTCGTGCACGACCAGGACCGGCCCGCCGACCGCCCCGACCCGGCGGGCGGCGTCGAAGCGCTCCCAGCCCCCGGCGTCCCCGCCGAACAGCTCCCGCTCGATCCGCTCCCGCAGCGCCCGCTCGACCTCGGCGTCCAACCCGAGCCCGGCACAGAAGGCGGCCGGGAAGAAGCCCACCCGGGACACCCCGGAGACGGCCGCCAGCCGGCCCGCCCGCAGACCGTCGGCCAGCGCCCCGAAGGCCGCGCAGACGCCCAGCGAGTGCGCCAGCACGGCCTCGAACGGCCCGTACCGCTCCTGGAGGCTCAGCGCGAGCTCGCGGTACTCCGGCACACCGGTGGTCCGGCCGCCGGAGTCGCCGTGGCCCGGCGCGTCGAAGGCGACGACGCTCAGCCCGAGCGCCCGCAGCCGGGGCACGTACGGGGCGAACCGGGAGGCCCGGGAGCGCCAGCCGTGCAGCAGCAGGACCGGCCGCTCGCCGCTGCCCCAGCGGTAGCCGACCACCGCCTTGCCGTTCACGGCGAGCCGCTCGGTGGCCGCCCGTCCGTGCACCTCCCGCTCCGACGCGCGCACCCGGCTGCGCCGGACCGGGTGCGTGAACAGCTCGAAGGCGGCCCGCCCGGCCAGGCCGGGGGCGATCCGGGCGGTGGGGTTGAGGGTCGTACGGATCAGTCCGCGGGTCGGGTCCATCGGGTCTCCCTGCTCTCGCGCTCCTTGTCCTGCCTCGTTCGCGGCGAGATATTAGCACGACCGTTCGTGCAGTTTTAGGGTTCTCCGAGGCCGCCCCGGTGCACCCACTACCCTGGGCGGCACGCAGGGCGAGCGGAACAGACGAGCAGAACAGGGGCGCGGACGATGGCCGGAACGACCACGGACGGACGGGTCCTGCGCGGCGAGGAGACCCGCCGCGCGGTGCTGCGCCGCGCCGTCGGGATCGCCTCCGTCGAGGGCCTGGACGCGCTCTCCATCGGCCGCCTCGCCACCGACCTCGGGCTCAGCAAGAGCGGCGTCTTCGCCGGCTTCGGCTCCAAGGAGGAGCTGCAGCTGGCCACCGTCCGCGCCGCCCGCCGGATCTTCGCCGACGCCGTCGTCGCCCCGGTCGCCGACACCCCGCCCGGCCTCGCCAGGGCCCGTGCCCTCTGCGAGAGCTGGCTGGCCTACTCCCGCGCCCGGGTGTTCCCCGGCGGCTGCTTCTTCTACGAGGTCACCGCCGAGTTCGACGCCCGCCCCGGCGCCGTCCGGGACGCCCTGGCCGGCTGCGCCCGGGAGTGGTCCGACACCGTCGTCGAGACCCTCGCCGCCGCCCGGGCGGCCGGCGCCCTGCGCCCCGACGCCGACCTCGGGGACCTCGCCTTCGCCCTGATCGCCGTCCTGGAGACGGCCAACTCCCAGGCCGTGCTGCACGACGAGGACACCCCGTACGAGCGGGCCGGCCGCCTGCTGCTGCGCCTGCTGCGCGCCGAGGCCACCGACCCGGCCGACCCGGCACTCGCCTAACGCTCCGTCAACTCCCGTTCGACGAAAGATGCCTGGGCCAGCAGAAGCTCGTCCCCGCCCGGCGCGCCGACCACCTGGAGGCCCAGCGGCAGCCCGTCCCCGGTCCGCCCGGCCGGCAGGCTCAGCGCCGGGCGCCCGAGGAAGCTCCACGGCAGCGACATCACCGCGTCCCCCGTGCTGTGCAGGCCCTCCGGCGCCCCGCCGGTCGCCGAGGGCGCCAGCCACAGGTCCACCCCGGCCGCCGCGCCCGCCGCGGCCACCCGCTCGCGCAGCCGCTCCCGGAACCGCAGGGCGGCCTCCCGGTCCTCGGCCGCGACGCCCCGGCCGACCCGGATGCCCGCCGCCGTCTCCGGCCGGTAGAGCCCGCCGAAGCGGGCGAACCAGTCGGCGTGGCTACGGGCCAGCTCGAAGCGGTTGACCGTCTGCAGCTGCCGGACGACCTCGGCGAAGTCCGGGAACAACTCGACCCGGCGCACCGTGAGCCCGGCCCGCGCCAGCCGGGCCAGCTGCTCCTCGAAGGCGCGCAGCGCGGCCGGCTCGGCGCACTCCAGGTACGTCCCGTCCGGCACCCCGAGCACGGGCGGCCGGACCTCCCCGGCGCCGATCCGGTCCGGGGAGGGAAGCCGGCCGTCGCCCCGCCAGTCGTCGCAGAGCAGCGGGGCCGCCAGGGCCGCGCCCGCCAGGTCGGCGGTGAAGGTCCCCAGGGTGTCGAGGCTCGGCGCGTTCGGGATCACCCCCGCGATCGGGATCCGCCCGTACGTCGGCCGGAAGCCCACCACCCCGCAGTACGCGGCCGGGCGGATCACCGAGCCGACCGTCTGGGTGCCGATCGCCAGCGGCACCAGCCCGGCCGCGACCGCCGCCGCCGAACCGCTGCTGGAGCCGCCCGGGGTGTGCCCCGGCCGGTGCGGATTGCGGGTCGGGCCGGGGGCGCTCGCGGCGAACTCGGCGGTCACCGTCTTGCCCGCGACCATCGCCCCCGCCGCCAGCAGTCGGTCCACCACCACGGCCTGCGGCCCGGCCAGCACCCCGGGCGGCAGCGCCGAACCGCCGTGCGTGGGCAGCCCGTCCACGTGCACGATGTCCTTGACGCCCACCGCCACCCCGTACAGCGGCGGCCGCCCGTCGGGCTCCGGGTACCGCACGGCCAGCTCGCGCGCCCGCGACCGCAGCCGGTCGTACCGCCCGGGCTCCGGCACGAACGCGTGGATCAGCGGGTCCACCCGCTCGACCAGCGCGCACAACCGGTCCACGTACTCGGGGAGTTCCGGCACACCGGCGCGCAGCCCGGCGGCCTCATCGGTCAACGGCGACGGCCGGACGAGGGATTCCTCCATGCCGAGCACGGTAGCGCCGTTTACGGGTGCTCGGCCGCCAGGTACGGCGCCTCGCGCAGGAAGTACGCCCCGCAGGTGTGGCAGCACAGCTCCGGGGTCTTCCCCCAGTCCACCGCCTCCCGCACCCGCGCGGCCGGGTCGAGCTCGCGGCCGCACATCGCCACACTCTCCTCGCCCCGGACCATGTGCCACAGCCGCACCCCGCCGGCCTCGCCGCCGGCGCCGTACTCGGCCCGCATCTGGTGCATCATGCCCCCATCGTCCGACCGCCGCGCGCACCCGGCAACCGGAGCGGAACCGCCGGTCGGCGGCCCGTACGGCCCACCCCCGGCCGGCTCACCGCGGACATCCGGAGCGTCTCTCTCCGTAACATCCACGTTGACTGGGCCTACCGCCCGGCCGAGACTTGTCGTGCGTACGCTCCACACTCGGCTACGGGGGGAACCGATGGGCGATGCACAGCTTTTGACGATCGATCATCTTTCGAGAATGCGCGCGGCGGCCGACCGGGTCAGGGGGCTCTCCCAGCGCCGCGCCCAAGTCCTCGAACTCATCGGAACCGACCTGTCTAACCAGGAGATCGCCGCCGAACTGCGGATCGAGGAGCGGACCGTCAAGGCGCACACCGCCGCCCTGTTCGAGCAGCTCGGCGTGTGCTCGCGCATCCAACTGGCCCAAGCGGCCCTGCTGTTCCGGCTGGAGGACTGTACCTGAGGACACTGGTGGACCGTCCGGCCCGGTGCTGAGATGTCCTGGCCCCACTCGGGGCATCGGCAACTACCCTCCGCACCAAGAGAGATGGGACTCACCATGCTCAAGAACCGCATGGGCCGAGTGGCCACCGTGGCGGCCGCCGCCGTCGCCGCGCTGACCCTCGGCACCGGGGCCGCCAACGCCCTCTACGTCAGCGACTACACCACCGCCGCCAACATCCGCAGCGGCCCGTACACCAACTCCTCCATCAACGGCATCGGCTACCCGGGCCACGGCACCAACGACTGGTGCTACACCAACGGCTCGACCGTCAACGGCTACACCGCCTGGGACAGCAACACCGACCGGGCCACCGGCGTCTGGGGCTACACCTTCGAGGACTACATCTCCGGTGCCCTCTCGAACCAGTGGACCAAGTGCTGATCTGCACCACCGCACCACGGCCCTCTTCGCCCCACCGCTAATGGGGCGAAGAGGGCTCCGCCCGAGACTACCGGCCCGCCCACCCGATGAGGTCCACTCGTGAGGTCCCACCGCCGCACCGCCCTGGTCGTCGCCGCCGCAGGGCTCGCCCTGCTCACCGGCTGCTCCTCCGGCGGGAGCGCCGCCCCGACCACCGGCGGATCCGGCGGCCAGGCCGCCGCGCCCGCCCTGACCGCGACGCCCACCCCGACGACCGTGGCCGACACCCAGCAGCTCCCGCTGCGGGCCTTCGCGGCGAGCCCCCAGGAGCTGACCGGCATCGCGAAGGCGCAGGGCCTGCTCACCCAGGACTGCATGAAGCGGCTCGGCTTCGCCTCCTGGCAGCCGAACAACGCCGACCTCACCAAGGCCGGCAAGGACGACATGCCCACGCCGTACGGGTTCCTCAACGAGGCGCAGGCCGCCCAGTACGGGTTCCACCAGCCCGGCACCGCCGGAGGAGCCAAGGTCGGCAGCGGCAGTCCGATGAACCCCGCCGAGTTCACCGCGCTCTCCGGGCTGAAGTCCCCCACCGGCGGCGAGCCAGCCGGCGGCAGCACCCCGCCCGGCGGCTGCACCGGCGAGGCCGACCGCAAGCTCAAGGGCGACAAGCCGCCCGCCGCCGACGTCTACGGGGACCTCACCGGCCAGTCGATGAACCGCACCAAGGCGGACGCCCGGGTGGTCGCCGCCACCACCGAGTGGGCGTCCTGCATGAAGCAGCGGGGCTACGCCTACGGCAACCCCGAGAGCCTCAGCACCGAGTCCTGGGGCCCCACGGTGACCCAGCGGGAGATCGACACCGCCAAGGCCGACGTCGCCTGCACCCGGCAGACCAACCTCTCCGGCATCGCCTTCGGCGTCCAGAGCGCCATCCAGAAACAGCTGATCGAGCAGCACGACAACGAGCTGAAGGCCTACCGCGCCGCCATCCAGTCCCAGCTCGACCAGGCGGCGACGGTGCTGCGGGAGCACGGCCAGTGAGCCGCGCCCGGCCCGGCCGCCCGGCGCGGACGGCCGCCGCCGCCCTGGCCTGCGCCGCCGTCCTGGCCGCCGCGGGCTGCTCCGGCACCTCCTCGGCCGCCCCGGACCGCACCACCGCCACCGGCCCGAACGGCGAGCGGCTGACCGCGGTCGGGGACGACCTGCGGCAGCCGTACCTCGCCTACTGGGACGAGTGGACGAAGGTCGCCCGGGCCGGCGACGTCGCCGCCGCGCCGCTGGACGCCCACGCCGACGAGCCCAACCTCTCCATCCTGCGCGCCTCGGTGGACCAACTGCGCCAGGAGGGGCAGCACATGAGCGGCGAGGTGAAGCACCGGCTGCTCGGCGTGCGGACCGACGGGGAGGCCCGCCGGCTGTACGACTGCGTCGACCTGAACGCCTGGCGGATCGTGGACGCGGGCACCGGCCACGAGATCAGCCAGGTCGGCCGACGACCCGAGCAGCTCAGCATCATGACGATGCGTCGGATCGACGGGGTGTGGAAGGTCACGGACATCCAGAACCCGCTGCCGTGCCCCGGGGGCACCGCCGCCCCGCCCCGCAGCAGCTGACCCCCGTCCGAGCGCGAAGCACCGGAAGACGTACCGGAAATGGAAGCCGTGGAAACACCCGAGCCCGAGGCCACCACAGCGGAACCCGCCACCCCGGCCGGGTCCACCCCGCGTCGACGGCGGCGGCTGATCGTCGTGATCGCCCTGGTCGCGGCGGTCACCGCCGGGGGCGGGATGTGGGCCGCCACCCTGATCCGCTCGCCGGAGCAGGCCGCCGCCGACGCCAAGGCGCCGCCCGCCTCGGTGCTCACGGCACCGGTGGTGCAGCGGGTGCTCTCCAACACCACCGTCCTGCGCGGGGTGTTCACGGCCGGCCAGTCCTTCCCGGTCCAGCCGGGCGCGGTCTCGGCCAGCGCCGGCGGCCCGGGCGGCGGCACCCCGATCGTGACGGCGCTGAAGGTCAACAGCGGGGACGCGGTGGACTCCGGACAGGTGCTGGCCGAGGTGTCCGGACGGCCGGTGATCGCCCTGCCCGGCTCGACACCCGCCTACCGCGACATGGCACCGGGCGAGTCCGGCGGCGACATCGGCCAACTGCAGGACGTGCTCCGGGACATGGGGTACTACCCGGGCGGCGACGACAAGGGGTACTTCGGGGCCGCCACCAAGGCCGCCGTGGCCAGGCTCTACCAGAAGCTCGGCTACCCCGCGGCCACCACCGGCGACCAGACCGCCACCGCCGTCCGGACCGCCCAGCAGGCCGTGGACCAGGCCAAACAGGCCGTCCGGGACCTGGAGAGCCAGCCCGCCCGCGGCGGCGGCGAGCCGACCGCGGCGGCCACTCCGGCCACCACGGCCCCGGCGGCCGGCAAGAACGGCGCACCGGCCCCGGGAGCCACCGGGACCGGCGCACCCGCCGGAGGTGCCGGTTCCGGTGGCGCCGGTTCCGGTGCCGCCGCCGCGCTCGCCCGGGCCCGCGCCGATCTCACCGCCAAGCAGCAGGACCTGGCCCGCGCCCAGGCCAAGGACGGCCCCCAACTGCCCGCCGCCGAGGTGGTCTTCCTGCCGGCGCTGCCGGCCCGGGTGGGCGCCGTCGGCGCCAGGGTCGGCGACAAGGTGACGGCCCCGGTCCTCACCCTCACCGCCGGCGGCCTCAACCTGACCGGCCACCTGCTCCCCGGCGACGCCCCGCTGGTCAAGCCCGGCATGGACGTCACCGTGCTGTCCGAGACCACGGGCGTCCAACTCGCCGCCAAGGTCGGCTCGGTGGGCGCGCTCGTCACCCCGGGAAGCCCCGGTGGCGGCGGGGGTGGCGGGGGTGGAGGCGGCGCCGCCAGCGCGGCACCGGCGGCCCCGGGCGCCGGCACCGACCCCTACGTCCCGCTCGTCGTCACCCCCGACGCCCCCTGGGACCCGGCCCTGGAGGGCCAGGACGTCCGGATCACCGTGGTCGCCGCCTCCACCCAGGGCGAGGTGCTCGCCGTGCCCTCCTCCGCCATCAGCTCGGGCGTCGACGGCCGGACCTCGGTGTCCGTCGCGGGCACCGACGGCACCCGGCGCACCGTGGAGGTGACGGCGGGCGTCGCCGCGGACGGCTTCGTCGAGGTCAAGCCCGCCGCCGGAGCCGAGCTCAAGCCCGGCGAGCAGGTCGTGGTCGGCCGGTGAGCGGGGCCGGGACAGACCGCGCCGGAGCCGACCGCGACACCCCGGTGATCCGGCTGCGCGGGGCGTTCCGCACCTTCCCCGGCCCACCGCCGGTCACCGCCCTGCACCCCCTCGACCTGGAGGTCGCCCGCGGCGAGTACGCCGCCGTGATCGGCCCCTCGGGGTCCGGCAAGTCGACCTTCCTCAACCTGCTCGGCCTGCTCGACCGGCCCAGCGGCGGCACGTACGAACTCGACGGCATCGACACCGGCGCGCTCTCCGAGGCCCGCCGCACCGCGCTCCGCGGCCGCCGGATCGGCTTCGTCTTCCAGTCCTTCCACCTGCTGCCGTACCGGACCGCACTGGAGAACGTGATGCTCGCCCAGGTCTACAACGGATCGGCCAGGGCGGGCCGGGCCGACGCCGCCCGACGGGTCCTGGACCAAGTCGGGCTCGGCCACCGCGCCGAGGCCCTGCCCTCCAGGATGTCCGGCGGTGAACGCCAACGCGTCGCGGTGGCACGGGCGTTGGTGAACCGGCCGTCGCTCCTGCTGTGCGACGAACCGACCGGGAACCTCGACTCGGCGACGGCCCTGCGGGTCATGGAGCTGTTCGAGGAACTGCACGGGAGCGGCCTGACCCTGCTGGTCATCACCCATGACCGCGAGGTCGCCGAACGGGCCCGGCGGACCATCACCATCCGGGACGGCCGGCTGAGCGCGACCGGGGCGGCGGTCGAACGGTGAGGAGGCGCGCCACGTCCACCGAAGTCCCGCTCTCCCGGCTCGGGTTGACCGACCTGCTGAGCGAGGCACTGTCCGGCATGGTGCAGCGCCCCGGCCGGTCGGTGCTCACCCTGCTGGGCACCGTCCTCGGCGTCGGCGCCTTCGTCGCCGTCCTCGGGCTCACCTCCAGCGCCACCGGCCAGATCGGCAAGCGCTTCTCGGCCCTGCAGAACACCACGGTCACCCTGGTCGGCCGCGGAGCGGAGGTGGTCCTCGGCAACGGCCAGCACCGCGCCGCCATGGACTTCCCCGAGGACGCCGACCGCCGGGTGGGCCGGCTCAACGGCGCGGTCGCGGCCGGGGTCTACTGGAGCGCGCCGCTGACCGAGCCGAAGATCTCCACCTCCCCGGTGCCCGGCACCGGCTCCGGCGCCGGGCTCAACGTCCTGGCGCTCTCCCCCGGCGGCTTCGACGCGATCGAGGCCCGGGTCTCCGCCGGCACCGTCTACAACGCCTTCCACAGCGAACGCGGCCTGCGCGTCGCGGTCCTGGGATCGGCCGCCGCCGGACGGCTCGGCATCAGCCGCCTCGACGCCCACCCCGCGGTGTTCGTCAACGGCGTCGGCTTCACCGTCATCGGCATCATCGACGGCAGCGCCCGGCTGCCCGAGACCGCGCTCGACGTCATGGTGCCCACCACCACCGCGCGGACGCTCTGGGGCAATCCGCCGCCCGGGGAGAACGGCCGGGCCAGGATGGTGGTCCGCACCCGGACCGGCGCGGCCGCCCTGGTCGCCTCCCAGGCCCCGACCGCCCTGCGCCCGGAGGCCCCCAGGGACTTCGAGGCCCTCGCCCCGCCCGACCCGCACACCCTGCGGGACTCCGTCTCCACCGACCTCACCGGGCTGTTCCTGCTGCTGGCCGCCATCTGCCTGGTGATCGGCGCGGTCGGCATCGCCAACACCACGCTGGTCGCCGTCCTGGAGCGCACCGGCGAGATCGGCCTGCGGCGCGCCCTCGGCGCCCGGCCCCGGCACATCGCGGCCCAGTTCCTCACCGAGTCCACCGTGCTCGGCACCCTCGGCGGGCTGATCGGCACCGCGATCGGCGTGGCCGTCGTGGTGCTGGTCGCGCTGGCCCGCGACTGGACCGCCCTGCTCCAGCCCTGGACGGTCCTGCCCGCACCGCTGGCCGGCAGCCTGGTGGGCCTGCTGGCCGGCCTCTACCCGGCCCTCCGGGCCGCCGCCGTCGAACCGGCCGAAGCCCTGCGCCACTGACCGACCCCGGCTCCCCCGTCGTCCCCTACAACGAAGCCCGCCCTACGAAGCCGCCCGCAGCAGCGCGTCGTCCTGCCACTTGAGGATCCTGTCGAAGCCCACGACCGCCCCCGCCGTCCCCTACAACGAAGCCCGCCCTACGAAGCCGCCCGCAGCAGCGCGTCGTCCTGCCACTTGAGGATCTTGTCGAAGCTGACGATCGCCCCGCGCAGCGGGTGGTTGCGCAGCTGGACGTGGTCGGTGAGGGCGTGGATGAGGAAGAGGCCGCGGCCGGACTCGGCGGTGAGGTCGGGGAGGGTGTCCAGGTCGACCGGGCGCAGGGTGGGGACACTGGGGCGACAGGGCAGGACGTGGGTGTCGTACGGGTGGCCGTCACGGCGGGGGCCGTACGCGGCGAGGACGCGGGCCGGGACGGTCGCGCGGCCGCGGCGGGTGCGGCGGGGCGCCCGGCCGGCCGCCGCCGGACGGGCCTGGTCCAGGGCGGGGGTGCGGCGGACGGCGGCAGCGGCCCCGGCGGGGGCGGGGGCCGGCAGGCCGGGCCCCGAGTCGGTGACCTCGATCCGCAGCCGGTCGCCGCAGATCGAGGCGGTGACCTGGAAGCCGTCGTCGGGCCGCCCGGTGGCGCCGTGCTCGACGGCGTTGGCGCAGGCCTCGGTGAGGGCGACGCCGAGGTCGTCCGCGATCTGCGGGTCGACGCCCGCGGTCGCCATCGCACCGAGCAGGATGCGCCGGGCCAGCGGAACGCTGGCCGGGTCGCGCTTGAGGTGCAGAGTCCACCAGATGTCCACGGGAGGTCCCTCCTGGCTGCGGCTCCACATACAACTAGGTATCTCCGGGCGATTCCCCGGCGAACCGTGCCCGGGGGCCGCTACCGCCCGTTCGGCGGATGGACCGGGGGCCGGGGTCTGTGCCGGGCGACGCGTACGCCCCCTCGCACGCGCCGCCGAAAGGGGCATTCGTAGGGATTTCCCACCCTGCCCGTGTCGGCGGCGTACGCAATGAGAGGATGGCCCGGCCATGACTGCCCTCGCCGCCGCCCCGCTCCCGGGCGCCCCCGGACCGGCCCAGCCGGTGGGGTCCGCCGCCTGGGACCTGCGGCTTGCCCGGGCGGTCCCGTTCGCGCTGGTGTGCACCCTGATAGCCGCCGCCGGGCACGCCCTGGCGGGTGGCGGGAACGTGCCGCCGACCGCGCTGGCGCTGGGCTTCGCCGCGGTGCTGGCGTTCGCGGTGGTCTGCGGCGGGCGGGAGCGTTCGCTGGCGGCCATCGCCGGGGCGCTCGGCGCCGGGCAGCTCGGACTGCACTGCCTCTTCCACGGTTTCAACGGTTTCGGCGGCTCCATGGCCGGCATGCACCACGGGGGCTCCGGTCCGCTGACGGTGCCGCAGGTGGCCGGCCGGCTGATCTGCAACGAGGCCCGCCCCGGCACGCTGCTCGGCCTGCCGGGCAGCCCGTCCCCGGAGCAGCTGGTCTCCTCCGCGGGCCTGGACCCGCACGCGTTCGCCGCCGCTCCCTGGTGGCAGGCCGGGGTCTTCGGCATGACGCCGTCGATGCTGGCCGGGCACCTCGGCGCCGCGCTGGTCGCGGGCTGGTGGCTGCGGCGCGGCGAGGCGGCCCTGTGGCAGCTGCTGCGGGTGGCCGCCACGGCCGCCCGGGAGCACTGGGCGGCGCCGCTGCGTACGGCGTTCGCGCTGGTGGCCGCGTTGCTGCGCGGTCTGTTCGGGACGGCCGGCCCGGCCCGCCGGTTCGGTGCCCGGGGCGGGGAGAGCCCGCTCCCGGCGGGTGCCGTGCTGCGGCACAGCGTGGTGCGGCGCGGCCCGCCGTGCGGGGCCCTCGCGTACTGACCGGCGTTTCCTGGCGGCCCTCGGCCGTCCCGGGTGCCCGGCGTGCGTACCGTCCGGCCGTTTCCCCCGACCACGGGGGCGGCCCGAGGCTCCACCCCCGCGTCCCCACCCCCGCGGCCCCCGCGGCACGGCTCCCGTCCGTCGCCGGTTCCGGCTGCCGCCGAGCTCCGATCGGAGACCCGCATCATGCGTTCCCTTCCCGCCCGCCGTCTCGCCGCCGTCGCCCTCACCGCCGCCGCGTCCGTGGTGGCGCTGGCCGGCCCCGCCTTCGCGCACGTCACCGTGAACCCGGGTGCGGCCGCCCAGGGCGGCTACACGGCCGTCGACTTCCGGGTGCCGAACGAGAGCGACACGGCGGGCACGGTGAAGCTGGAGGTCAACCTCCCGCTGGACCACCCGCTGGCCTCGGTCCGGACCCTGCCGCTGCCGGGCTGGACCGCCGCGGTCGAGAAGGCCAAGCTCGACAAGCCGATCAAGGTGCACGGCAACGACGTCACCGAGGCCGTCTCCAAGATCACCTGGACCGCCGACGCTGGCACCAAGATCGCCCCCGGCCAGTTCCAGGAGTTCCGGGTCTCGCTCGGCCCGCTGCCGACCGACACCGACAACCTGGTCTTCAAGACCCTCCAGACCTACGACAACGGCGACATCGCCCGCTGGATCGACGAGACCAAGGACGGCCAGCCCGAGCCGGCCAAGCCCGCGCCCGTCCTGAAGCTCACCAAGGCCACCGAGGGTGACGGCCACGGCGTCACCGCCTCCCCGGCCGCGGGCGCCCACGGGGGCAGCTCCGACCAGGCCGCCGCCGCCGGCGACACCAAGTCCAGCGACTCCACCGCCCGCACCCTGGGCGTGGTCGGCATCGTCGTCGGTGTGATCGGCACCGCCGTCGGTGTGCTCGGCCTGCGCCGCAAGAGCGGCAACTCCGCCTCCTGACCCCACGCCGGTAGGGCCCGTACCCGGACCACGGGTACGGGCCCCACCGGTGGCCCACCCCGCACGATCGGAACTCCCATGCCCCGCACCACCCGCCTGGCCGGCGCGGCCGCCCTCGCGCTGGCCGCCGCCCTGACCCTCTCCGCCTGCGGCTCCTCCGGCGGCGGCTCCACCGCCGCCAAGGTCACCCGGCAGAAGGAGGACACCCCGTACCAGGGCACCAAGCTCGCCAAGAACTTCGAGAAGCCGGACCTCCAGCTGACCGACACCGCCGGCCAGCCCTTCGACCTGCGCCAGCAGACCAACGGCAAGGCCACCCTGCTGTTCTTCGGGTACACCAGCTGCCCGGACGTCTGCCCGACCACCATGGGCGACATCGGCGTCGCGATGAAGGCGCTCCCCGCGGAGGAGCGGCAGAAGGTCAACGTCGTCTTCGTCTCCACCGACCCGCAGCGCGACACCCCCCAGGTGCTGCGCACCTGGCTGGACTCGATGGGCAGCGACTTCATAGGCCTCACCGGGGACCTGGCCAAGGTGAAGACCGCCGCCAGGTCGCTCGGCATCATGATCGAGGACCCGGTCGTCAACGCGGACGGCACGGTCACCTCCACCCACGGCGCGCAGGTGCTGGCCTTCCTCCCCTCGGACGACAAGGCGCACGTGCTCTACATGAGCGGCACCGAGGAGAAGACCTACGAGCACGACCTGCCGCTGCTCGCCAAGGGGGTCGCGGCGTGACCCCGGCACAGACCGGGACCGGCCGCTTCCGCCGCAGCGCCCTGCTCGGCGCCGTCGTCGCCACGGCCCTGGGCGGCGGCGCCATCCTGGCCGCCTGCGGGACGGGCGGCGGCGCGGGCGGCCAGGACGGTGCCGCCGCCGGGCCGGCCCGGCTCAGCGTCGCCGACTCCTACATCCCGCTCCCCCCGGCCGGCGGCATGGCGGCCGGCTACCTGACCGTCCGCAACGACGGCGGGCAGGACCAGCTGCTCAAGGTGAGCAGCCCGGCCGCCGAGTCGGTCACCATGCACCGCTCGAGCGCGTCGACCATGGAGCAGGTGGACAGCCTCGACGTCCCCGCGCACGGCGCGCTGCAGCTCGCCCGGGGCGGCAACCACCTCATGATCATGGGGTGGCAGAAGGCCCCGGTCCTCGGCGACGAGCTGGAGCTGGACCTCACCTTCGCCAAGTCCGGCACCATCTCGGTCAAGGTGCCGGTCAAGGAGCTCACCTACCGCCCCGGCCAGAGTTAAGGGGACCGCCACCATGCAGTCGGCCGGCCTGGAGAAGGCCACCCACCGCCGGATCGCCGGGGTGCTCGGAGTGCTCGGCGCGTTGCTCGCGCTGATGCTCGCGGGCGCCGGGCCGGCCTCCGCGCACGCCACCCTGGATTCCACCGACCCCCGGCAGAACTCGGTGGTCGCCACCGCCCCGCAGGCGGTGACGCTGACCTTCAGCGAGTCCGTCTCGCTCTCCGGCGACTCCGTCCGGGTGCTCGACCCGGCCGGCAAGGCCGTGGACACCGGCAACCCGGCGCACGCCGACGGCAAGGGCAACACCGCCCGGGTCGGGCTGCGCGACGGACTCGCCAACGGCACGTACACGGTGGCCTGGCGGGCCGTCTCGGACGACTCCCACCCGGTCGGAGGGGCGTTCACCTTCTCCATCGGCGCGCCCTCGGACACCTCGGTGTCGGCCACCGCGCTCCAGGGCGCCGAGGCCGACGGCCTGGTCGCCGCCCTGTACGGCACCGGGCGCACCGTCGCGTACGCCGCCTTCGCGCTGCTGGTCGGCGTCGCCGCCTTCGTGCTGCTCTGCTGGCCGGCCGGCACCGCCCGGCGCCGGGTGCAGCGGCTGCTGATGACCGGCTGGACGGCGCTGCTGGTCTCCACCGTCGCGGTGCTGATGCTGCGCGGCCCGTACGAGCGCGGCTCCGGGATCGGGCAGGCCTTCGACCTGTCGCTGGTGCGCGCCACGCTGGACGAGCGGATCGGCACCGCGCTGGCCGCCCGGCTGCTGCTGCTCGCGGCGGGCGGGGTGTTCCTGTCGCTGCTGGTCGGGCAGCTGGGGCAGCCGCCGCGGCCGGTCGTGCCGAAGCCGCGGGACGAGGAGGAGGCCGGCACCGACGACCTCGCGCGCGGCGCGGCCTCCGAGGACGACGCCGAGGCCGCCGAGCTGCGCGAGCTGGAGCGGCGGGCCGCCGAACGGCCGCAGCGCGAGGCCCGGCTCGGCCTCGGCGTGGCCGGACTGGTGCTGGCCGTCGCCCTCTCGGCGACCTGGGTCGGCGCCGACCACGCCTCGGTGGGCATCCAGGTCTGGCTGGCGCTGCCGCTCGGCATCCTGCACCTGATCGCGATGGCGCTCTGGCTGGGCGGGCTGGCCGCGCTGCTGGTCGCGCTGCGCGAGGGCGTCGGCGCCGAGGTGGTGGACCGCTTCTCGAAGATCGCCTTCGGCTCGGTGGCCGTCCTGGCCGGGACCGGGATCTACCAGTCCTGGCGGGGCCTGGGCAGCTGGGGCGCGCTGACCGGCACCGAGTACGGGCGGCTGCTGCTGGTGAAGAGCGGCTGCGTGGCCGCGATGCTGGGCGTCGCCTGGATCTCCCGCTCCTGGCTGGCCAGGCTGCGCTCGGCCCCGGCCGAGGCGGTCGAGGTCGCACCGGCCGAGCTGCCGGAGCCGGTCGCCGTGGCGGCGCACAGCGAGGACCCGGCCCGGCAGGCGCAGCTGGAGCGCCAGCGGGCCGCGCTGCGGAGCGCCGGACGCGACCGCGGGCTGACCCCGACCCGGGCCGGGCTGCGCCGCTCGGTGCTGGTCGAGGCGCTGGTCGCGGTGGCGGTGCTGGTGGTCACGACGATGCTCACCAACTCCCCGCCCGGGCGGGTGGCGGGCGAGGTCAAGGCCGGTGCGGCCGCCGCTCCGGCCGCCGGCGGGGCCGCCGCGGCGCCGCAGACCGAGCCGGGCCGCACCGTCGACCTCAAGCTCCCGTACGACACCAAGGGCCGGACGCCGAACGCCAAGGGCACCGCGACCGTCACCCTCAACCCGGCCCGGACCGGGCCGAACGAGGTGAAGCTCGCGCTGGACGGCGCGGACGGGCAGCCGGTGGACGTCCCCGAGGTGGAGCTCGCCTTCACCCTGCCGGACCGCGACCTCGGCCCGCTGCCGGTCGCGCTCACCCCGGAGGGCACCGGCCGCTGGAGCGGCACCGCGCAGCTGCCGCTGGCGGGCACCTGGGTGGTGTCGGTGCAGATCCGCTCCTCCGACATCGACCAGACCACCCCGACCCAGCAGTTCAAGATCGGGTGAGCGGGGTGACCGACATGTCGACGGAGCACGCTTCGACGGGCCGCAACCCGGCGGGCCACGGCCCGGCGGACCGCGCTTCGGCGGGGCCCGCGGGCTTCACCCGGCGGGCGCTGCTCGGCACCGCCGGGGCCGGGCTGCTGGTCGGGGCCGGCGCGGGCGTCGCCGGGGCGGTCGCCTACGACCGTCCCGACCGGAGCGGCCGGGCCGCGGCCGGCCCGGGCGGCGCGCTGGGCGCGGCCCGGGTGCCGTTCCGCGGCGAGCACCAGGCCGGGATCACCGACCCGCCGCAGGCCAGGGTCCAGCTGGCCGCCTTCGACCTGGCCGAGGGCGTCGGCCGGGACGGGCTGCGCACCCTGCTCCAGCGCTGGACGAAGGCGGCCGACCGGCTGACCGCCGGGGAGCCGTCCGAGGAGTTCGACAACCAGGTCGCGCTGGACGCCGGACCCTGCTCGCTCACCGTCACGGTCGGCTTCGGCGCCGCACTGTTCGACAAGGCCGGGCTGGCCGACCGCCGCCCGCCCGGGCTCGCACCGCTGCCCGCCTTCCCCGGCGACGCGCTCGACCCGGCCCGCGGCGACGGCGACCTGTTCGTCCAGATCGGCGCGGACGACGCCCTGGTCGCGGTGCACGCCCTGCGGGTGCTCCAGCGGCTGGCGGCCGGTACGGCGGCGCTGCGCTGGCAGTCGGCCGGCTTCGCCCGCACCCCCGGCGCCGCCGCCCAGCCGGTGACCGGGCGCAACCTGATGGGCCAGATCGACGGCACCAACAACCCCCGGCCGGACGAGGACGGCTTCGCCGCCAAGGTGTTCTGCGCCGCCGGTGGCGACCAGCCGGCCTGGCTGGCCGGCGGCTCGTACCTGGTGTTCCGGCGGATCCGGATGCTGCTGGACAACTGGGAGGCGCTGCCGGTGGACCGGCAGGAACGGGTGATCGGGCGGCGCAAGTCGGACGGCGCCCCGCTCGGCGCGCCCGCCGGGGCCGGCGAGCGCTCCCCGGTCGACCTCGCAGCGCAGGGCCCGGACGGCACCCTGGCGATCCCCGCCGACGCGCACATCCGGGTCGCCGCCCCGGCGGCCAACGGCGGGGCGGCGATGCTGCGGCGCGGCTTCTCGTACCACGACGGGCTGCTGCCGGACGGCTCACCGGACGCCGGGCTGCTCTTCCTCGCCTTCCAGAACGACCCGGGCAAGGGCTTCACCCCCGTGCAGCGCAAGCTCTCCCGGGGCGACGGCCTCTCCCGCTTCCTGCGGCACGAGGCGAGCGGCCTGTACGCGCTGCCGCCGGGCGCGCCGCCCGGCGGCTACCTCGGCCGGCAGCAGCTGGAGGGGTAGTTCCCCGGACGGTTCCCCGGGGGTCCGACCACGGACCCCCGGGATCCACCGCCGCGGTCCCGGCCACTGGAACGCTTGGCCGCCGGGGCCGTTGAATCGTTAGGGTGACTGCTTCGGCACACCCTGCCCGCGCAGTACCCCGGAACCCCACGGAGGCGTCATGTCGGCCACCCGCTACACCTACCTCGGACCGGCCGGCACGTTCACCGAGGCGGCCCTGCACACCCTGCCCGAGGCGGCGACCCGGGAGCTGGTGCCGCTGTCCTCGGTGGCGCTGGCGCTGGACGCGGTGCGCGGCGGGGAGGCGGCCGGGGCGTTCGTCCCGATCGAGAACTCGGTGGAGGGCGCGGTCACCGCGACCAACGACGAACTCGCCTCCGGCACACCGCTGATGATCTACCGTGAGGTGCTGCTGCCGATCACCTTCGCGCTGCTGGTGCGGCCGGGCACCGAGCTGTCCGGGATCAAGACGGTGACCAGCCACCCGGTGGCCCAGCCGCAGGTGCGGCGCTGGCTGGCGGCCAACCTGCCGGAGGCGGACTGGGAGTCGGCGGCCTCCAACGCGGACGGCGCCCGGCTGGTCGCCGAGGGCCGCTACGACGGCGCGTTCGCGGGCGAGTTCGCGGCGCCGATCTACGGGCTGGAGCCGCTGGTCAAGGAGATCGCGGACGCGAAGAGCGCGGCCACCCGGTTCGTCCTGGTCGGCCGCCCGGGGCGGGTCTCCTCGCCGACGGGCGCGGACAAGACCTCGATGGTGGTCTGGCTGCCGGACGACCACCCGGGCGCGCTGCTGGAACTGCTCCAGGAGTTCGCGGTGCGCGGGGTCAACCTGATGCGGATCGAGTCCCGCCCGACCGGCGAGGGCATGGGCAGCTACTGCTTCCTGATCGACTGCGAGGGCCACCTGTCCGAGCGCCGGGTCGGCGAGGCGATGATGGGGCTCAAGCGGATCTGCCCGCAGGTGCGGTACCTCGGCTCCTATCCGCGCGCCGACCGGCAGGAGTCCACCCACCGCCGGCCGGGGACCTCGGACGGGGATTTCACCTCGGCGGCGGACTGGCTCTCCCGCGCGCTCGACGGCCGCGGGGACATCTGAGCTTCTCCTCGAGTCCTTCCGGACTTTTCCGACTGTTTTCGCCCGGCCCGGGCGGCCCGGGCGGGTGACCGCACCGTCGTCCACAGGGGCCGTCGGGGCCGGAGACCGCTGTCCACAGGGCTCCCCGCTGTCCACAGCCCGGAGTTATCCACAGGCCTGGGGACGAGTCGACAAACCGGTATAGCCATTGCCCAGACCCGGTCGGACCATCGGTTTGCGTCGCAGAGATGACCAATCGGACCAGAGTCACCCGGTTGCCAGCAAATCACCCGTCCGAGTGCTTCAATTCCCTCACCCGAGAAGGTTGATTGAGGTTTGAAACCTCAATTCCCTGGTTCGTTCACGCGGAAGGCAATCCTCCCCTTTGATCCACAGGCCCGGGGCCCGGCCTGTGGATAACCCGGCGGCGGAGAGTTCCCCACAGGAGTTATCCACAGGCGCGGGCGAGTTATCCCCAGGGAAAAAGCCGTACCGGTGGAGGAACGGTCTCCCGGTACGCTTGGGCCTGTGATTGACCTTCGCCTGCTCCGTGAGGACCCTGACCGAGTGCGCGCCTCGCAGCGCGTCCGTGGCGAGGACGTCGACCTGGTCGACGCCCTCCTCTCCGCCGATGAGCGGCGCCGGTCCTCGGGCAGCCGCTTCGACGAACTGCGCAGCGAGCAGCGGGTGCTCGGCAAGCAGGTCGCCCAGGCCAAGGGCGACGAGAAGGCCGCCCTGCTCCAGCGCACCAAGGACCTGGCCGCCGAGGTCAAGGCCGCCGACGCCGAGCAGGGAGCGGCCAAGGAGGAGGCCGACCGCCTGCTCCGCTCCCTGGCGAACCTCATCGACCCGGCCGCCCCGGTCGGCGGCGAGGAGGACTTCGTCACCCTCGAGGAGATCGGCACCCCGCGCGACTTCGCCGCCGAGGGCTTCGAGCCCCGCGACCACGTCGAGCTCGGCCAGATCCTCGGCGCGATCGACACCGAGCGCGGCGCCAAGGTCGCCGGTGCCCGCTCCTACTACCTGACCGGCGTCGGCGCGCTGCTGGAGCTCGCCCTGGTCAACATGGCGATCGCCCAGGCCACCGCGGCCGGCTTCATCCCGATGATCACCCCGACCCTGGTCCGCCCGGCCGCCATGGACGGCACCGGCTTCCTCGGCCAGGCCGCCGAGAACGTGTACCACCTCGCCGAGGACGACCGGTACCTGGTCGGCACCAGCGAGGTCCCGCTCGCGGCGTACCACATGGACGAGATCCTCGACGCCGACAAGCTGCCGCTGCGCTACGCCGGCTACTCGTCCTGCTTCCGCCGCGAGGCCGGCACCTACGGCAAGGACACCCGCGGCATCATCCGCGTCCACCAGTTCGAGAAGGTGGAGATGTTCGTCTACACCACTCCCGAGGACGCGGAGAACGAGCACCGGCGCCTGCTCCAGTGGGAGAAGGACTTCCTCAACGCGCTGGAGCTGCCGTACCGGGTGATCGACGTCGCCTCCGGCGACCTCGGCGCCTCGGCCGCGCGCAAGTTCGACATCGAGGCGTGGATCCCCACCCAGGGCAAGTACCGCGAGGTCACCTCGACCTCCAACACCACCGAGTACCAGGCCCGCCGGCTGTCGATCCGGATGCGCGAGGAGGGCAAGACCCGCCCGCTCGCCACCCTGAACGGCACCCTGGTCGCCGTCCCGCGCACCATCGTGGCGATCCTGGAGAACCACCAGCAGGCCGACGGCTCGGTCGTCGTGCCCGAGGCGCTGCGGCCGTACCTCGGCGGACGGACCGTCCTCGAGCCGGTCAAGTAAGCCGGCCCGCCCAGCACCACCTGCGACACTCCCGGGAGACGTACGGCCCATGAGCACCACCAGCCCCAGCCCCGTCTCCCCCGACGGTGGCGACCTGCCCTACCGGCTGGTCGCCACCGACCTCGACGGCACCCTGCTCACCAGCGGGGAGACCGTCTCCGAGCGCACCCGCGCCGCCCTGGCCGCGGCCACCGGCGCGGGCGCGCTGCACATCATCGTCACCGGGCGCTCCGCGGTCTGGGCCCGCCCGGTCTTCGACGAGATCGGCTACACCGGAATAGCGGTCTGCGGCCAGGGCGCCCAGGTGTACGACGCCGGCGCGCACAAGCTGCTCACCTCGCTCACCCTGGACCGGCGGCTCGCCGCGCTCGCGATCGAGAAGATCGAGGCCGAGACCGGCCCGCTGGCCATCGCCGCCAACCAGGACGGCCTCGACGGCCAGGTGCTGGCCGGCCCCGGCTACGAGCTGCTGATCGGCTCCGACCTGCCGGTCGTCCGGGTCGACCGCGGCGGGCTCTACGACTCCCCGCTCAGCAAGCTGTACATCCAGCACCACGCCCTCACCGACGACGCCCTCGCCGAGGCCGCCCGCCGCGCCGCCGGCGACCTGGTCGGCGTGGTGATGGCCGGCGCCGGCGTGGTCGAGCTGCTCCCGCTCGGCCTGTCCAAGGCCACCGGCCTGGCCGTCGCCGCCCGCCGCCTGGGCGTCCGCGCCGCCGACACCATCGCCTTCGGCGACATGCCCAACGACGTCCCGATGTTCGGCTGGGCCGCCCACGGCGTCGCCATGGCCAACGCCCACGAGGAACTCCTCGCCGTCGCCGACACCGTCACCACCAGCAACGACGAGGACGGCGTCGCCGCGGTCCTGGAGCACCTCTACCCGCAGCGCTGACGCCTCCGGCGCGGCCCTTGTGCGCCGTGCCCCGGGCTCGCACACCCCGTAACCCCGCCCGAAGCCGGAGAACCGCCGGCGCTCGGGCCATCCGCTGCGGCCTTCCGCCCCGCGCAGTTCCCCGCGCCCCTGCTGGGGCGCGGGGAACTGCTGTCTGCGGAGGAGACGCACCCCCGGCGGCGGGTGGGGTGAGGCTGATCGGGGGGTTCAGGGGCTGGTCAGGGGTGGGTTGTAGGATGACCGGGCAAGCGGTTGTAGGATGACCGACGACTGGTTTCGGCGTGTGCGGTGGCAAGGGAGGTCCGGCATGAGCGGCGGTTTGCAGGCGGCCGGGCGGCGTTCCCTGGTCGACACCGCGATCGAGCAGTTGCGGGAGCAGCTGGCGGGTGGGGCGTGGCCGGTGGGGTCGCGGATTCCCACCGAGCACGAGCTGGCCGAGCAGCTGCGCGTCGGGCGGAACACCGTGCGGGAGGCGATCCGGGTGCTGGTGCACGCCGGGATGCTGGTCTCCCGGCAGGGCGAGGGGACGTTCGTCCGCTCCACCAGCGACCCGGCGTCCGTGCTGCGCGGCGTCCAGCGCTCCGGCATCCGGGACGTCCTGGAGGTCCGTGCGGCGCTGGAGACCGAGGGCGCCCGGCTGGCCGCGCTGCGGCACACCCCCGAGGACGTCCGGCGGATGCGCGCCGCCCTGGCCCGTGAGGCCGAGGTGTTCGCGGCGCACCCCGAGCGGGCGAGCCGCGAGGCCACCGTCGAGCACGACCTGGAGTTCCACACCGCCGTCGTCGAGGCCGCGCACAACCCCGCGCTGGCCGAGGTGTACCGCTACTTCGGTGCCTCCGTCCGCGAGGCGATGACCTCCGCCTTCGGCGACCACGACATGCCCGAGGCGGTCGTGGCCACCCACGAGGCGCTGGTCGACGCGATCGAGAGCGGTGACCCGGACCGGGCCGAGGCGGCGTGTCGTGCGCTGCTCGCCGGCCCGACCGCGGCCGTCGAGCAGCTGCTCGCGGCCATCGCGGCCCGGAAGTAGGACGGCGCGAGCCTCCCTTCCGCCGTCCGCTTCCCCCGCACATTCACGAAAGAACAGCACACCCATGGCCGTCACCCGTGCCCAGCAGCCGGTTGTCACCGCTCCTGCCCCGCTCCCCGGCCGCGCCCGGCTGGCCCATCCGCTGCTGCTGCTGACCGGCATCGTGCTGGTCGCGCTGAACATGCGCGCCTGTCTGGCCGCGGTCTCCCCGATGGTCGGCGAGATCCAGCGGACCTTCGGCCTCTCCGCCACCGCGAGCGGTCTGATCACCACCGTCCCGGTGCTGTTCCAGGGCGTCGGCGCCCCGCTCACCCCCCGGCTGACCCGCCGTTTCGGCGCCGAGCGGGTGGTGCTCGGCGCGGTGCTGGTGCTGGGCGCGGGCGTGCTGCTGCGGGTGCTGCCCTCGGTGGCGGCCCTGTACGCGGGCTGCGTGGTGATCGGCGTGGCGATCGCGGTGCTGAACGTGTCGATGCCGGGCCTGGTCAAGCGCGAGTTCCCGGACCGCGCGGCCACCATGACCGGCGTCTACTCGACCACCATGCTGGTCGGCGCCACGCTCGCGGCCGGCACCTCCGTCCCGCTGGAGCACGCGCTCGGCGGCGGCTGGCGGGCCTCGCTCGGCGCCTGGTCGCTGCTCGCGCTGGTCGCGGCGGTGGCCTGGCTGCCGCAGGTGCTGCGCTCCCGCCAGGAACGGCAGGGGGCGGTGGCCGCGGCCGCCGCGCCGGCCAAGCCGATCGAGGGCATCTGGAAGTCCGCGCTGGCCTGGCAGATCAGCCTCTTCATGGGCATCTCGTCGCTGCTGGTCTACACCCTGGTCGCGTGGATGCCGACGATCCTGGCCGAGCACGGCATGGACCGCGGCCAGGCCGGTCTGGTCTTCGCCTTCTCCAACCTGGTGCAGGTGGCGGGCGCCTTCCTGGTGCCGCTGATGGCCGGCCGGATGACCAGCCAGCGCGCGCTGGCGGTGGTCATGGTCGCCCTGAACGGGCTGGGCATCGCGATGCTGCTGGTCGCGCCGGTCTCCGCCGCGTGGGTGTCGGCGACGATCCTGGGTGTGGCCCAGGGCGGTTCGCTGGGCCTGGGCCTGGCGTTCATCGTGCTGCGCACCGACACCGCGGCCGGTGCCGCCCAGCTGGGCGGGATGTCGCAGGCGATCGGCTACCTGGTCGCGGCGGCCGGCCCGGTCGGCGCGGGTGCGCTGCGCCAGCTGACCGGCGGCTGGGAGACCCCCCTGGTGCTGATGCTGGTGCTGGTCCTGGTGGTCGGCGCGGCCGGCTGGGGCGCGGGCCGCAACCGCACCCTCTGAGCCGAGCGCGCGCCCGTACGGCCCCGCACAAGCGGTGAGCCCCGGACACCCTCACAGGTG
>NZ_JBHUAL010000155.1:0-23217 GCF_042789775.1 Kitasatospora sp. NPDC056800
TGGCCGTCGCCGCGCAGCAGCTTGACGTTGGGGTACGGCGCCGGGCCGGGGTAGTTGAAGTCCTCGACCGCCACCGGCGCGGCCGAGTTGTCCGCGGGGGTGCCGTCGGCGGAGGCCAGTGCGGTGGCGCCGAGCGTGGCGGCCACGGCGACGGCACCGCCAACGAGCAAGCGGGACATGCGCTTTGCCATGCCTATTCCTCTTCGTTCATCTGGTGTTTGCCCTGACGGGCGGATCAGCGGAATCGGGTGACCGGTCTGAATGGTGAGCGAACCAACCGGCAATGGCGAGACGTCATTGCCGGTGGAAGTGGTTGAAGTTGCCGCATGGGCGCCTTCGGGGTCGCAGCCGGAATCCGGGCCATCGAACCAGATGAGCTGATGCTTCGACAAGCGCGTTCCTGGCGCTGGCCAGGCGGAATGTCATGCTTTCCCAGCGGTTGGGTGTCTATCGGTGATGCGGTTGTATTTGCTTGGCTTTGCCCTTTGACAGGTGTTTCATTGGCGGGTTTTTTTGGCAACGTCATGGCTTCGTAGACGTTCTGTCGTATCGTCATCTGGCGTAGGCTCCGCTGCGGCCGTGAATCCGGCCGATGCCGACAGTGGAGGTTTCCGATGCACCATTCGATATCCCGTTCACAAGGGCGCGGGAGGGGGAGGCCGCCGCTGCTGGGCAGGCTCTCCCTGGGCCTCCTGCCGCTGGCTCTGACGGCGGGGCTGGTGGGTTCCGGCATCCAGACGGCTTCGGCCGTCGAACCGACCGACGCTCAGCTCCAGCGGAGCGCCCGCGACATCACGGTCGAGGCCTGGCTCAACGGTGGTCCTCGCGTCCACGAGCTCGCGGAAGCCGTGCTTGCGGGCTCGGACCAGGACGTGAAGCGGTTCGTCGACAACGAGCTCGCCGGCGCCCAGCACCTGGACGACCTGCTGGCCGCCACGCAGATCGAGGGTGTGGGCGGGCCGAAGGTCCGCGAGGCCGCGGGCAAGGCCATCGCGGGCACGGCCGACGAGCTGCACACGTTCCTGCGGAGCGGCTGGCAGTCGGCACTCGACGCCGACCGGCGGCTGTGGATCACCCGGATCACCGACCCCGCCGTGGGCGCCGGCCGCAACCTGCAGGCCGCCGGCGACGCCGCGCTGCGCAGCAACACCAGTGACGACCTGCAGCGGTTCCTGACCGAGGGACAGTTCCCGGCGAAGGATGCCGACGACCGGCTCAAGCTGGTCCAGATCCTCAGCTCCGGCGGCACGAACACCCAGGCCGCGGCACGCGCCGCGCTGAACGGGTCGATCCAGGACGTGCGCGACTTCCTCGCGACCGGCCAGTATGTCGCCCAGAACCGTGACATGGAGCGCGCGAGCATCGCGCTGCTGGTGCAGCAGGCGAAGGACGCGGGCGCGCAGGCGGCCCAGGAGGCCGCTGCGGCCATCGAGGCCAAGGACAAAGCGGTCTTCGAGGCGCAGGAGGCCATGAAGGCCGCCGCTCTGGCCGCGTCCGAGACCCAGCAGGCAGGTAACGACGCGGCCAGGGCCACGGAGGCGGCGAACAAGGCGGCGACGGCCGCCGAGCGTGCGGGCAAGGCGGCGAACACGGCCTTGGCGGCCGCGCGTGCGGCCAACGCGGGTGCGCGGGCCGCGGCTTACGCGGCGTCGAACGCGGCGGCTGCGGCGTCCGGCGCCCAGCGGGCCGCCGCCGCCGCGCGGAACTCCGCGGCCGCGGCGGCCGGTGACGCGACGAAGGCGCACGACGCGCGGGTCGCGGCGGACGCCGCCGACGCGGCCGCGAAGCTGGTGGACGCCGCCAAGGACACGCTCGTCCACGCGGACAAGGCCCTCAGCGACAGCCAGACCGCGGCGGGCGCCGCGCTGAGCGCGAAGGGCAACGCCGATTCCGCGGCGGGTTCGGCCGAGCAGGCCGGTGCCTACGCGGACAGCGCCGGCGGTCAGTCGGCCAAGGCCAAGCAGGCCGCGGCGGCCACCCGCCGTTCGGCCGTCGAGGCCGGTCGCGCCGCCGCCGCCGCGCAGCAGCTGGCCGGGGAGGCCGCGACGCAGTCGCAGGCGGCCGCGGCGCTCCTGAAGTCCGCGGGCGAGCACGCCGCCGCGGCGGCCCAGGCCGCCCGGGACGCCGCCGACCACGCCGGCCAGAGCGCGAACGCCGCGCAGGAGTCCACCGACCACGCGAACGCCGCCTCCGGGTTCGCCGCGGACGCCCAGACCGCGGTCGACAAGGCCAACGCGGTCCAGGACCTGGCACGCCGCATCGAGGCCGAGGACCTGACCAACCGCACCGCGGTGGCCGTGGAGAAGGCCCGGCAGGCCAAGGCCGACGAGACGGCGAAGCAGGCGCAGACCGACCAGGCCGCCCAGGACGTCCAGAAGGCCCGGGCCGAGGCCGACCGCCTCGCCCAGCTGGCCAACCAGCCCGGCGCCACTCCGACGCAGGTCGCCACCGACGGCCGCAAGCTCGCCATGGTCTCCCGCAAGATCTCCGCTTCCTGGGGGAACTCGGCGGCCGTCGACGCCCTGTCCGGTGACGACGCCGCCGTGTTCGCCTACGTGAAGACCGGGCGACGGGAGGCCGAGGAGCGCGACGCCCGCGACAGTGTCACCGCGATCCACAAGAACTCCGACAGCGAGGCGGTCCGCACCGCGGCCTACACCGCGCTGCAGGGCAACGCCGCCCAGCTCGGCGCCTTCCTGGCCAGCGGTCAGTACGAGGCCGTCGCGCCGGAGAACCGGCTGACGATCACCCGCCTCAGCGACAAGGCCGGCCCCGCCGTCAAGGCCGCCGCCGACGCCGCGCTGCGGGTCAACACCCCCGCCGCGCTGCGGGACTTCCTCGGCAAGGGCCTGTCGGACGCCCAGGCCGCCGACGACCGCCTCACCGCCACCCGGCTGGAGGACGCCCCGGCCACCGAGCCCGAGCTCAAGGCCGCGGCGAAGATCGCCCTCGAAGGCCCCGTGCAGGACCTGCGCGCCTTCGTGGCCGAGGGCCAGTACACCGCGCAGCAGAAGGACCGGCTCACCGCCCTCCACGTCGCGGACATCAAGGGCCTGATCGCCCAGGCGACCGCCGCCGCCGCGACCGCCCAGCAGAACGCGGCCACGGCCCAGGCCGCTGCCGCCATCGCCCGCAACGCCTCCAACGAGGCCAACGGCTACGCCGCCCAGGCTCAGGCCTCGGCCAACACCGCTGCCGAGCACGTCGCCAAGGCCAAGGCCGCCGCCGACGCCGCCGCGGCCGACGCCGCCAGGGCGGCGGCATCCGCGAAGACGGCCAACGCGGCCAAGGCCTCCGCCAACCGCGACGCCGCGAGTGCCGTCCACTCCGCCAACAGGGCCGAGCAGTCGGCCCGGCAGGCCCGGTCGGCCGCGACCGACGCCTACAACTCCGCTGCCGATGCCCGGGCCTCCGCGGAGGCGGCCGGCAAGGACGCGACGGCCGCCCAGGCCGCCGCCGACGACGCCCGCGCCAACTACCAGGGCAAGTTCGACGCCGAGCAGAAGGCCGAGGCCGAAAGGCTCGAGGAGGCGCGCAAGGAGGCCGATTACAAGGCCCAGATCGAGAAGGAGAAGCAGGACTCGATCGCGGGCATCGAGGAGGAGATCAAGAAGGCGAAGGAGGACAACGAGACCTCCAACTCCATCTACCGCCTCGTCTCCGAGACCATCCACCTCACCCTCGACGTGATCGGTGGTGCGGGCGGCGTCATCGCCCCCGGCCTCGCCGACATCGCCGACCTCGTCAACTGCGCCTACTACGCCGTCGAGGGCAGGACCACCGAGGCGGTCGAGTCCTGCATCGGGGCGATCCCCTTCATCGGCGACGGCGCCGCCATCGCCAAGCTCGCCCGGTGGGCGAAGAAGTTCGGCTCCTGGGGCGAGAAGGCCGTCGAGTTCATCCAGAAGCTCGTCAGGCGGGTTCCCGCGTCCTGCCCGGTGCCGAACAGCTTCGCGGCGGGTACCCCCGTCCTCATGGGCGACGGCTCCACCCGCGCGATCGAGACCGTCAGGATCGGCGACGAGGTCCTCGCCACCGATCCCGTCAGCGGGCTGACCGGACCCCGCCGGGTCTCGGCCACCATCTACGGCCCGGACGACCGGGACTTCACCGACATCTCCCTGGGTGCCGGACGCTCCCTGACCAGCACCGACCACCACCCCTTCTGGGCCGAGAACCGGAAGGCCTGGATCGACGCCGTCGACCTCGAGACCGGCGACGAACTGCGCGACCCGGCCGGCCAGCCCCGGCGAATCGAGAGCGTCCGGCACTGGAACACCCTCCAGGGCGCCTACAACCTCACCGTTGACGAGCTTCACACGTACTACGTGGTCGCGGGCGACACGCCGGTGCTGGTACACAATGCCAACAAGCCGCTGTGCCTGGAGAAGCTCACCAACAGCGACGTCGAGAGCGTCTTCCACCGCGGCACCTTCGACAATCCCAGCGATCAGTTCCTGTATCACTACAAGTTGGAGGGGGCCCCGAACGGCATGTCGCAGACGGAGTACATCGCCGCGGCCAAGGAGGCGATGGAGCGTGTGACGAAGCCTGGTTTCCTGAAGGACAACCCTGGTTGGAAGGTCAATATAAAGCCCATCGGAGCCCACGAGGACAAGCTGGAGGGGCTGGCGTGGACCAACGAGGCAACGGACGAAGTGGTGTTCACGTCGATGGATCGCAGTAGGGTCGTGACGTACCACCCCCCGAAGAGGCGGTAACAGAATGATGCGACGACCGGTGGAACTGAGCTTCGTCGATGCCTACACCATCTGGAGTCACGTTCCATATCCGCCGCATTCCACAACGCCGGAGTTGGGGAAGCTCCGCGCCGATCTCGCGATCGCCCACGAGCACACCACGGGGGCCGTCGTCTTCATGAGGACCGGTGCGTTCAGGCCGTCGGGTGCGGATGTCCTGACGGAACTCGACGAGATCATCACTCAAGCCGGTGTCCTGTGCGGGGAGTACGCGGGGGAGGACCTGGTGGTCGCGCGGGAGATACACGCCTACGCGACGTTGCTGGCGATCGTCTACCGGGGATTCCTCGAAGCGGGTGAATCCGTCTAGGCGGTCGTTTCGTCGAACCGCAGAACGCCCGGCCGGGGTTTCCCGGCCGGGCGTTCTGCGTTGTCGGCGGTTACAGGCGGCTGAGGCGCTCGGCGAGGGCGCGGGCGTGGGTGGCGGCGGTGGGGCCGCGGGTGGGGTCGGGGGCTTCGGAGAGGAAGACCAGGGCGAGCATCAGGGCGGCGTCGAGGCGGCAGACGAGGAGGGTGGGGTCGTCCTCGGTGGGGACGGGGGCGAGGGTGGCGTAGCCGGCGCGGAGGGCGGGCAGGTCGAGGTCGTTCTCGGGGTAGCGGGCGTATTCGGCGAGGCGGCCGAACTCGAGGGCGGGGGTGCCGAGGAGGGCGTTGGACCAGTCCAGGAGGGCGGTGGTGCGGCCCTGGTGGCGGCGGATGTTGGAGCTGCGGACGTCGAGGTGGAGGAGGCTGGTCCCGGTGAGGGGGGAGAGGTGCCGGGCGAGCAGGTCGGGGGCCGGGGGCTCGGGCCAGTCGGCGACGAGGCGGGCGAGTTCGGCCCAGCGGCGCGCTATCCGGGTGGTGAGGACCCCGGCGGTGGTGCCGCCCTCGGCGGCGACGGGGTGCAGTGGCGGCGGGGGTGCCTGGTGGAGCCGGGCGAGGAGCCGGCCGAGGGCGTGGGAGTCGAGCGGGGTGCCGTCGTCGGGGACGTAGTCGGAGAGCAGCACGTCGGGGGAGTCGGGGTCGTCGGCGAGGACGAGTTCCCGGGCGCGGGCGACGGGCAGGCCGTGTTCGGCCAGGTGCCGGGCGATGGCGTGCTCCTGGACGAGCAGGGCGCGGGTGTCCACGTGCGGGTCGTTGGCGTTGGAGTCGAAGCGGTGGTGCGCGAGCCGTACGGCGACCGGTTCGCCGTCCCGGGCCCGGGCCCGGAAGACGGTGAACTCCAGGCCCTTGCCGACGAGTTCCAGGCCGCTCAGGCCCCACTGTCCGGCCAGTCGGTCCAGTACGGCGAAACGCTCACTCATGGTGCATCCTCGGTGGTCTTGCGACGGTCGGTCACCCTGCTGTCCCTCAGCAGGGCGTAGGCGATCGGCAGGCAGGTCAGCAGGGTGACCACGCCGCCGAGGGCGAAGGCGGCGCGAGGCCCGGCCGAGGCGCTCACCCGGCCGAAGACCAGCGCGCCGAGGGGCATGGTGCCCCAGGCGAAGAGCCGGTAGACGCCGGTGGCCCGGCCGAGCATCCGGTCCGGGATGATCGTCTGGCGCAGGGAGACGGCGACGACGTTCCAGACCATCAGGGCGAAGCCGGTGACGCCGTAGGCGACGGCGACCACGGGGACCCGGTCGGTGGCGGCCACGGCCAGGCCGGCGGCGCCCATCAGGGCCAGGTTGCCGACCAGCGCGGGGACCCGGCCGACGGCCTTGCTGAGCCGGCCGGCGACCGCGCCGCCGATCACGCCGCCGACCGCCCCGGCGGCCAGCAGCGCCCCGTACGCGGCGTCCGGGAGTTCCAGCACCTCGCGGACCAGGATCACGAAGACGGCGATCTGGCCCAGGTAGACGGCGTTGATGACCCCGGCGGAGACGGTCAGGGCGCGCAGCAGCGGATCGCGGAGGACGAAGGCGACTCCCTCGCGGATGTCGGCCAGCAGACGGGGTTTCCCGGCGCCCGGCCCGGGTTCGGCGGCAGGCCCGGATTCAGGCCCGGATTCAGGCCCGGACTCGGGTACCGGCCCGCGCACGCCGCGCAGCAGCAGCGCGGAGGCCAGGAAGGAGACCGCGTCGATCACCAGCGGGACGGCCCGGCCGACCGTGAACAGCACGCCGCCGACGACCTGCCCGAGCAGGTCGCGGCCGACGGTCTGGACGGCGAAGAGCCGGCCGTTCGCCGACTCCAGCCGGTCCTTGGGCACGACGCTCGGCAGCAGCGCGAAGGACGCGCAGTCGAACAGCACCTCGCCGACGCCCAGCAGGAACGCGGAGGTGAGCAGCGGCCAGAAGGTCAGCCGGTCGGCGGCGAGCAGCAGGACGGTGAGGACCAGCACCGCGGCGCGCAGCAGGTCGGCGAGGACCATCAGCAGGCGCCGCTCGAAGCGGTCGGCGTACGCGCCGGCGGGCAGGGCGAACAGCAGCCAGGGCAGCGTGGTCGCGGCGGTGACGGCGGACACCTGGAAGGCGTCGTCCAGCACCGCGGTGGAGAGCAGCGGCAGCGCGGCGAAGCGCATGCCGTCGCCGACCGCGGAGGAGGCGGCGGCGCCGAGGACCCGGTGGTAGCCGGAGGAGGGGCGGACGGCGGTGTCGGTGCTCACCCGCGCGGCTCCGCGGCGGGGTTCCCGGCCGAGAAGACGGCGCAGCGCAGTTCGCTGGTGTACCGCCGGCCGTCCACGTCCAGCCAGCGCTGGTCGGGGGCGGGCAGCATCTCGGACACCTCCAGGGTGCCCTCGGCGCGGGCGGCCAGCCGGCCCAGCTGCCGGACCAGCAGCGGGGACTCCCAGTCGACGTAGACCGGCTTGGGCTCGCCGGGGACCTTGACGAAGACGTGCCGGGGCAGCCGGTGCTCGGCGCGCAGCCGGCAGGCGGCGACGAACAGCGCGGCGTCGTCCCGGCCGGTCTGGCGGCCGAAGGCGGCGGTGTCGCGCAGCCGGGCGGCGGGGATGCGCCAGGTCTCGCGCTGCAGCACGACGCGGCCGCAGCGGATGCGCGGGATGTGCGCCAGGTCGGGGGCGTCCAGTCCGGCGCCGCCGAAGTGGCGGGGGAAGGCGAACGGGGAGAGCGGGTCCTGCCGGATGCTCGGGCCGCCGGCCGGGGGCGCCATCAGGCGCAGCCGGCCCTCGACGCCGTGGGCGCGCAGCTCCAGCCGGCCGTCGCGCAGCACCAGGTAGAGCTGGGAGGGCTGCAGCACCCGGTCGCGGGACTGCGCGGAGCGGCCGTAGACCTCCAGGTCGTGGCAGGGGTAGACGAGTTGGGTGGAGGACTTGTCGGGGTGGCCGCGGGACAGGTTGGCGAGCACCTCGTCGTCGGCGAGCAGGGACTGGTAGCCGCGGTACACCTCGGAGAGCAGTTCGGGGGTGTGCTCCTGGATCAGCGGGCCGAAGCTGGTGTGGGTGATGACCTCCCGCACCGCGTGGCAGTCGCCGATGACGGCGGTGAACCGGCCCTCGGCCAGGTCCTCCCGGCTCCGCGCGGCGAACAGGATGTCCGGGTCGCAGACGGCGGGCGGGCTGCTCGGCTGGGCGGCGAGGACGGCGGCCATCCGCTCCCGGTCGACCACGACCTCGGAGCGGTCCGGGTCGGTGGCGGCCTCGCCGAGCAGGGCGGCGCCGATCTCCCGGTCCAGTTCGGCGAGTTCGGCCTCGACGGCGAGGCACTCGCGGGCGATGGCGTCGCGGTCGCGGAAGAACTCGGCGTAGAGGACGTCCAGCGGGATCTCCACGCCGGGGCCGAACCGGTCGGCCACCCACCGGGTGAGGATGACCAGTTCGCGCCGCATCCGCAGGCGCGGGCCGGCCAGCACGGTCTCGTACACGATGGACAGCTCGTCGGTGATGAAGCGGGCGAGGTCCGGGCCGACGGTCAGGTCGGCGGGGCGGCCGCGGGCCTCCTCGAACAGGATGCTGCGGTCGGCGTAGTGCAGGCCGCTGTTGCGGTTGGCGGGGCCGCCGGTCAGCTGCTCGAACCGGGCCTTGCTCTCGGCGAGCGCGGCCGCGCGTTCGGGCAGCGGCAGGGCGGCGAAGCGGGTCAGGTCGGCCTCGAAGCCGTCGATCGCGGTGAGCAGCGGGTCGGCCAGCGGGGCGGGGGCGGCGAGCAGTTGCTCGCGCAGGGCGGCCAGCGGCCGGTGGTCGCCGATCGGGATCTCGAACTCGACGACCACCCATTCGCGCTCGGCGAGTCCGGCGAGCACCTCGTCGAAGGGGACGGGGCAGCGCTGCTCGTCCTGCCAGGCCTGCCGCAGTTCGCTCAGGGTGCGTTCGCCGTCGCAGTGCTGCCACAGCCAGGCCTCGTACGGTTTGACCGGGCGCCCGCCGAGGTGCTGGAAGTCCCAGTCGGTGTCCAGGCCGTCGCGGGTGGTGAAGGCGTAGAGGTCGATCCGGCCGTCGCGCAGGAAGGACAGCGGGCGGCGCCGGGGGCGGGCGTGGTCGAGCAGGCCGGGGACGGCGGCGGCGCTCTGGGCGAGCTTCTCCGCGGCCCAGTGGCTGAACAGCGCGCGCCGTTCCAGCTCCCGCTCGCCGGACCAGGTGATGCCGGGGGCGGTGCCGACCCGGCCGGGGGTGAAGGGGCCGAAGTGCGAGTGGGTCTCGTTCTTGGTGGTGACCCGCTGGAGGTACATGGTGAGCAGGTCGGTCATCTTGCGGGTGCGCCGCCCGGTCGCGCCGTCGTGGGCGTCGAGCCAGGCTGCGAAGGTGGGGTAGGCGGAGTCGTTGGAGAGCAGCAGGACCTGCCGCAGCCGCTCGTCGCCGAAGGCCTCGACGACGGCGGCCCCGGCCCGGTCGAGGCGGTCCTGGTGCCGGGCGGCGAACCGGGTCTGCTCCTCGGCGAAGTGCCGGGCGGCGTCCTGGTAGGCGCGCAGGACGGCGGCCTCCTCCGCGGGCACGGCGGCCGCCGCGGCGGCCAGCTCGGGCTCGGGGACGGGCAGCAGGAACCCGGCGGGGGAGGACAGCCGGGCGGCGCCGGGCACCGGGTGGCGGCGCAGGGCGGCCTTGAACGCGTCGGCCAGCTCCTTCAGCCGCTGCCCGTGGGCGACGAGCTCCCGGGCCTCCTCGGCGGCGGCCGGGTCGGCCAGCGGCGCGAGCAGCTCCATCGGGAAGCCGGCCTGGCGGAGCACGACGACCGGCGCGAGCTGCCAGGGGACGCGCACCCCGGGCTCGGCGGCGGTCCGGGGATCGTTGACGGTGGTCACGGCCTCACCTGGGGGATCGAGTGGACGGGCGGACGGCGGTCGTGCAGGGCGTCCAGGACGGCGAGCGGGTCGGTGGGGAGCGCGGGCAGCAGGCCGGGGCTCGGCGCCCAGGGCTTGACCCGTATCCCGTGGTAGTCGGACCCGGCGGTGGCGACCAGGCCGAGCCGCCCGGCCGCCTCGGCGAGCCGGGCGCTGTCGGCCGGGGTGTGCCAGCTGGTCCACACCTCCAGTCCGGCCAGGCCGGCCGCCCGCAGCGGCGCCAGCAGTTCGGCGCACCGCGGGGCGTCCAGGCCGGCGGTGTGCGGGCCGGGGTGGGCGAGGGCGGCGACGCCGCCCGCCTGCTCGATCCAGGACAGCACGTCCACCAGGTCGGGGTTGACGGGGTGTTCGACGTGCAGCGGCCGGCCCGGGCGGCACCAGTCGGCGATGAGGCGGGCGAACCGGTCGTCGCCGTCGGCGTACGGGGCGAACCGGGGGTCGTCCCCGGCGGCCTCCAGCAGCAGGGCCAGGTAGTCGTTGACGTAGGCCACCCGGTCGCCGCCGAGGCGCCGTTCGACGTCGGCCCGGGCGATCGGCACGCCGAGGGCGTGCGCCCGGTCGGTCCAGGTGCGCCACCAGGCGAGTTCGGCGTCGTGGAGGCGTCCGATCCGCTGCCGGAACGCCTCGTCGCCGGGGTCGACGAAGTAGGCGAGGCAGTGGGTCTCCTCGCCGCGCCAGGTGGTGGTGATCTCGCAGGCCGGGACGACGGTGAGGCGCCCGGCGGCGGCCCGTTCGAAGGCGGCGACGCCCGCGAGGGTGTTGTGGTCCGTCACGGCGGCGACCCGCAGCCCGGCCTCGACGCACCGCCTCGCCAGGTCGGCCGGCGCCTCGTCCCCGTCCGAGTGCCGGGTGTGCAGGTGCAGGTCGACCGGGGTGGCCAGGGTCGCGGGCGCCCCCCGCATCAGCGGAATCCCCACGCCGACCGGAATCCCCACGCCGACCGGAATCCCCGCGCCGGCCGGGCCCCGCGCGTCGGCAGGCTCCTCCGCATCAGCGGGCCCCGGGCAGCGTGCGCCGCCAGGAGGCGGCCAGCCAGCGCTCGTACTCGGGGCCGGACGGCTCGTCCACGACCAGGCAGAGCGGCTCGATGATCCGCCCCGCGCCGCCGGCCAGGCCGCCGTGCAGCATGGTCAGGTTGTGGCCGAGCAGCAGGTCGCAGTGCTCACCCGGGGCGAGCACCTCCCAGCGGCGGCGGAACCGCGCCCAGGTCAGGCCGGTGGCCATGAGCAGCTGGTGGCAGAAGAGCCGGGCCGCCTCGCCCCGGCACTCGCCGCAGGCGCACTCGCGGGCCAGCGGCACGGCGGCGGGGTAGCGCCGCCGCTCCTCCTTGGACAGGTCCGCCTCGCTGTGGTGGAAGGACAGGCCGTGCCAGAACGTCTCCTCCAGCCCGAGCATGGCGCCCACCGACGGGTAGGCGCAGCCGTGTTGGGGCTGGCGCTCCAGGCCGCGGCGCAGGTTGCCGCCGAGCCAGCGGGCCGCGCCGCCCACGGGGTCGTCGCCCCGGTCGATGCCGCGCCGCTCCAGCACCTCGTCGATCACGCCGAGCCAGTCGTAGTACGTGGTGACGCTCAGCCCCTCGCCGACCTCGGGCAGGAAGATGCCCTGGTACATCTTGTGCGCGGCGGTGGTGGTGTACCCGGAGTCGCCGTAGGTGCGCTGGGCCGGGTCCCAGTCGGGGGCGTCCTGGAGGCTGGGCGTCAGGTACGAGCAGTGCTGGCCGTCGTGGTGGGGCAGCAGGGTCCGGGTGGTGTAGCCCTCGGGGACGTAGGTCTGCTGCGCCTTGTCGACCTCCAGCCGCATCCGGGCGGGGGCGCCGCGGGCGATCAGCGCGGTGCGGACGCGCTCGACGATGCCGGTGGACAGCCGACGGCTCTCCTCGACCCCGAGCCGCAGCCGGCCGATCCGGAAGACGGCGTAGCCGGTCCGGTGGATGACCTCGACGGCTCCGGCGGCGAGGGCGTCCAGCGCCCGCTCGCGCTCGGCGGGGGCCCCGGAGACCAGCGGGGTACAGTCGAACTGCGCTTCGTGGGGCGTGAATCTCACCGGTGCTCCAGGGGTGCGGAGGGGGTGCCGGGGGCCCAGGGCGCGAGTTCGGCCGGGGCGACCTCGGTGCGGAACAGGAACTCGAAGAGCAGCCGGGCGGCGATCTGCGCGGTGCCGCCGGACGGGTCGTAGCGGGGCGCGATCTCGGCGATGTCGACGGCGCCGACGGGCAGCGCCCGCAGCTCCTCGTAGACGTCGAGGAGGTCGCCGATGCCGATGCCGCCCATGGTGACGTGCCCGGTGCCGGTCGCCGCGGCGCTGTCGAGCACGTCGATGTCGAGGGAGACGTAGACGGTGTCGCAGCGCGAGCCGAGCTCCTCGATGACGGGGCGCAGGGCCGCGGCGGCGCCGTCCCGGGTGATCAGGGAGCCGGGGACGACGTGGAAGCCGCTGTCCAGCAGGCCGCGGAACTGGTCGTACTTGGTCACGTCCCCGACCCCGACGAAGGCGATGTCCTCCGGGCGCATCTGCGGGATCTCGCTGATCCGGCGGGAGTTGGAGCCGTGGTAGAGCGGCCCGTGCAGGGTGCTCCAGTTGCCGAAGTCGAAGTGGTGGTCGATGTTGATGAACCCCACCCGGCCGGCGCCGCGGTCCAGCCGGCCGGCGCGGAAGCCGGCGAAGGTGGGGAAGGTGCAGGAGTGGTCGCCGTTGAGGAAGATCAGCCGCGGGGCGTTCTGGCTGAGCCGGCGGCTCTCGGCGGCGACGGCCTGGAAGGTCTTGACGGTGTCCGTCGGGTAGATGTGGAGGTCTCCGGCGTCCGCGACGCGGGGCGCGTGGTAGCGGAAGGTCTGCCCGGTGCGGGTGTCCAGCATCCGCCACTGGCCGAGGCTGGTGAGGTAGCTGGAGAAGACCAGGCTGGCCTGGCGGACCGCCCGCGGCCCCTCGGCGGCGCCGGGCCGGGAGCTGGCGGTGGCGTCGTAGGGAACGCCGGACACCACCCAGCCCGTCTCGCCCACGTCCACCTGGTCGGCGGTGGTGGTGGGGGCGCCGAAGAGGGTGCCGACGCCGGCCCAGCCGGGCAGCGGGTCCTGCTCGAAGTCCTCCGGCTTGACGCTGGTGCGGAGGGCTTCGAAGTCGGGGAGCTCGGTCATGTCAGTTCTCCTGCGCGGCGGGCGTGACGGACAGGCCGGGTACGGCGGAGGCCGGGGCGGCGGGCAGCGGGTCGCGGATGATGGCGTGCGCCGCGGCGATCTTCTCCTGGAACAGGTCCCAGCTGTCCTCGGGGGACAGGTGCCGGGGCCGGTAGACGACCGGGGCGTCCTCCCGCCAGTCCGCGAAGTCCCAGTTGAAGATGCGCTCGCGCAGCCTGGGGAAGTCCGGGGTGAGCGGGTACGGGACGAAGTTGTAGAGGTTGAAGAGCCACAGCGCCGATTCGTTCTCCCGCATCCAGCTGACGGTCTGGCCGTGCGCGGCCTCCGTCTCCTCGTCCAGGCCGCCCATCATGTTGAGGACGATCTTCAGCCCGGCGTCGCTGAGTTGACGGATCTTCGAAGTGTAGTCGTCCAGGCCGCGGGAGAGCTTGTTGAGGCGCTTGAGCATCTGCGAGTCGGCCGACTCGAAGCCGAGCTCCACGGCGACGACGCCGAGTTCGAGCATGGCCTCGACGATCCACTCCTTCACCTGCATCACGTGGGTCTGCACGATGAAGCGGTAGCCGGGGCGGTCGCGGAAGACGTCCAGCAGGTTGCCGACGGCCTCGCGGGACTGGCCGAAGGTCTTGTCGCCGATGTAGAAGAGCCGGGTGTCGGGGAACCGGCTGGTCAGCTCGTCGACCTCCTGGGCGAGCGCGTCCTTGGCGACCAGGGTGAGCTGCTTGCTCCAGGCGTCGCCGCAGAACGAGCACTGGTACAGGCAGCCGTGGCTGGCGTTGAGCCGCAGCAGCGGGACCCGGCCCTGGTAGCCGCCGAGGTGGCGGTAGTCCGGCGCCCAGGTGATCCGGTCGGACACCAGCCCGGGCAGCAGCGGCTTCTCCAGGCTGCCGCCGGACCCGGAGGCGAGTTCGACGAGCCGGCGCACGAAGGTGGCGTCGAGCTGGCCGCGGTGCACGGCGTGCACGGCGCCGTCGGGGGCGAGCGGGGCCATGTTGCCGCCGAGGACGACGCGCCGGCCGGAGTGCTCCAGCCGCTTGGCCACCTCCAGCGCGAGCCGGAGGTTCTGGGCGAGCGGGGACATCAGGACCAGGTCGCCGGGGGCGGTCGCCTCCAGCAGCGGCTCGGCGCAGTGCTCCGGCTCGGCCGGGGTCCTGGACAGGTCGCGGAAGACGGAGTCCAGGCCCGCGGTGTTCAGCAGGGCGGTCAGGTGGGCGACCCAGAGCGGCATCTCCCACAGGCCGTCGGTCGGGATGAAGTACTCGGGCAGCATGGCCCGGAAGCGCCGGTCGTAGTCGTCGTAGTAGCGGGCGAGGTTCGGGTCGGGGTCGTGGCTGGAGGGGAAGGGCAACTGGACGATGCAGCTCTTGGTCATGGCGGTGCCTTCGGTCGGTGAGGGCGTGGGGTCCTCGACGTGGAGCACTCAGTGGGGACGGCGCGAGAAGACCGCACAGCGCAGCTCGCTGGTGTGACGTTCTCCGTCGATGTCGAGCCAGAGGTGCTCCGGGGCGGGGAGCATTTCGCTGAACTCCAGAGCGGCGGCCGTCTTCCGGGCGAGCCGGAAGACCTGCCGGACGATGAGGGGGGATTCCCAGTCGACGTAGACCGGTTTCGGCTCGCCGGGGATCTTCAGGAAGCCGCGGCGCGGCAGGCCGAGTTCGCGGCGCAGCCGGCGGGCGGCGGCGAACTCCGGGGCGTCGCCCTTGGAGCGGTGGACGCCGGGGCTCCAGCCGCGCAGGGCCCCGGCGGGGACGCGCCAGCGCTCCCGGTGCAGCACGATCCGGCCGCAGCGGATGCGGGGCACGTGGTCGCGGTCCCGGTCGCGGACGCCGACGCCGCCGAAGTGGCGGGGGAAGGCGAACGGGGAGAGCGGGTCCTGGCGGACGCTGGGGCCGCCCGCCAGCGGGGCGAGCAGCTTGAGCCGGCCGGCCAGGCCGTGGGCGCGCAGCTCCAGCCGGTCGGCGGTGGCCAGCAGGTACAGCGCGCCGGGCTGGAGGACGTCGCCGCGGGCCTTCGGGGAGAGCCCGTACACCTCCAGGTCCGGGCAGGGGTAGGTGAGTTGGGCGCCGGTCTTGTCGGGGTGCGAGCGGGAGAGGTCGACCAGCACCTCGTCCTCGTCGAGCAGCCCCCGGTAGCGGTCGTGGACCGCGTCGAGGAGTTCGGGCGCCTCGGCCTGGAGCATCGAGGCGAAGCTGGAGTGGGTGAGCGCCTCGCGGACGGCGTGGCAGTCCCCGACGACGGCGAGGAAGTCGCCGCGGCCGATCGCGGCGGCGTCCGGCGCGGCGAGCATGACGTCCGGGTTGCACAGCGCGGGCGGGGTGTCGGGGTGGCGGGCGAGCAGCTCCTCCAGCCGGGCCCGGTCGACGACGCTCTCGGAGCGGCCGTCCTCGGCGCCGTCCAGCAGCAGGTCGACGACCTCCCGGTCGAGCGCCGCGATCTCCCGGTCCACCTCCTCGCACTCGGCGGCGAGCAGCGGCTTGTCGGCGAAGAAGGCGGCGTAGAAGTCCGGCAGCGGTACGGGCGTGCCGGTGCCGAAGCGCCGTGCCGTCCAGCGGTGCAGGATGTCCAGTTCGCGGCGGACGCGCAGCCGGGGGACGAGCAGCGTCAGGTCGTAGACCACGGACAGCTCGCGGCCGATCAGGGCGGCGACGTCGGGGCCGAGGACGACGTCCCTGACCGGGCTGTACGCCTCCTCGTAGAGGATGCTCCGGTCCGCGTAGTGCCGGCCCTCGGAGCGGTTGGCGGCGGAGCCGGTGACCTCCTCGAAGGCCTGCTTGAGCTCGCCGAGCAGGGCCGCGCGCCGCTCCGTCGGGCCCTCCGCGAAGCGGCGCAGCCCGTCCTGGAAGCGGCGCACCACGGCGAGGTCGGGGGAGTCGTCGGCGAGCTGACCGGCGAGTTCGCGCAGCACGTCGGTGGCGCCGATCGGGATCTCCCGGCGGCCGATCAGCCAGTCCTGGTCGACGAGTTCGGCGAGCACCCGGTCGAAGTCGCGGTCGGCCGGGCGGTCCGGGCGGTCGGCCCAGGCGGCGCGCAGCCAGGCGACCGTGCGCTCGCCGTCGCAGTGCTCCCAGAGCCAGGACCGGTCGGCGTCGAAGGTGTCGGCCTTCACCGCGACGAAGCGCCAGCCGTCCGGCATGCCGGTGGTGCTCTCGAACGCGTACAGCCGGACGACGGGGCCCTCGGCGAAGGCGAGGGGCCGCCGGCGGGGGCGCACCGCCTCGAAGGCCTCCGGCCGGGCGCTGAAGACCTCGGCCATCGCCTCGCCCGCCCAGTGGCTGAGCAGGGCGATCCGGCGCAGCGGGCCGGTGGACCAGCCGACGCCGGGGGCGGCGCCCTCCGGTGCGGTCCGGGCGACGGCGAGGGGGCCGAAGTGCGAGTGGGTCTCGTTCTTGGTGGTGACCCGCTGGAGGTACATGGCGAGCAGGTCGGTCATCCGCTTGACGTGGCCGTCCGACCCGGCGCCGCCGGAGGCGAGCCAGGCGGTGAACTCCTCGAAGCGGGCGTCGTTGGACAGCAGCAGGACCTGCTGGAGGGAGGGTTCGCGGAACAGGTCCACGACGGTCCGGCGGGCGTCGGCGAGGGCGGCGCCGTGCTCCCGCTCGAAGGCCTCCCAGTGGCCGTCCAGGGCCTGCACCGCGTCCTGGTAGCGCTTGGCCGAGTCCAGGGCGGCCGGGCCGAGTTCGGCTTCGAGCCGGGCGAGGTCGGCGGGCGGGAAGGGGCGGAGCATGCCGACGCCGGAGGCGAGGTCGCCCCGGGTGCCGGCCCGCTCGGCGCGCAGGTCGGCCTTCAACCGCCGCCCCAGTTCGACGGCCTCGTCCCGCAGGTCGAGGACGGCGTCGGCGGCCCGGGCGGTCGAGGGGGCGACGACGCGGTCCAGCAGCGAGAGCGGGTAGCCCGCGTGGCGCAGCATCGCGACCGGGGCGAGGGACCACCCCGGGCCGCCGTCCGCCCCGGTGGTCGGGGTGCGGTCGCCTCCCGTCGGAGGTCGTGCGCCGTCCGGACGCGGCTTCGGCTCGTCCATGATCGCCCCCTTGTGGCTGACTTGATCACGACAGTTCGTGACCATAACAACGTGTCGAGGGGGCGTTCAATAACGATGTGGTCAACGCACGGATTTCCGGCCGAGATTGACCGGTTGTCAGCCGAAACCGGTGGTGGTGCTCCAGGGCCCGACGATTGGGATGGCTGCAAACGGCCTGTTTCGACCCGAACGTGACGCTCGCTCAGGGACTGGGCCGCGCCGGCTCAGGCTGCGGTACGGGCGTACGCGGTCAGCCAGTTGAGGTCGCGGTGCCCGGCGCCGTAGCGCTGCCGCTCGTTGACGACGCGGACGTCGGCCCCGGTGAAGCCGGCCGCCTCCAGCAGGCCGCGGACCCGGTCCGCGGTCTGGTAGCGGAAGAAGCGGGCGGCGTCGGCGCTGAAGGACTCGACGAACTCCTCCTCGCCCTCCCCCTCCTTGAAGCTGACGAACAGCGCCCCGCCGGGCCGCAGCACCCGGTGGAACTCGGCCAGCGCGGCCGCCACGTGCTCGTCCCTGAGGTGCAGCAGCGTCGCCTGGGACCAGACGCCCGCGAAGGAGGCGTCGGGGAGGTCCAGCGCGCACACGTCCATGCGCCGGAAGTCCAGCCCGGGGTGGAGCTCCCGGGCCCGGGCGACGAAGGGCTCGCTCAGGTCGACGCCGGTCACCGCCACGCCCCTGGCCGCCAGCAGGGCCGTGTCGCGGCCGAAGGCGCACCCGGCGTCCAGGACCGGCCCGGCCGGATCGGGGAGCATCCCGGTGAAGAGGTCGAGCTCCTCGTCCGGGACCATGCCCTTGGTGGCGGACTCGTACTTGTCGGCGCTGTGCTCGTAGGCGGCAATGGTGCGTGAGAGGTAGTCAAGCATGCCTGAAACCTACCCTCGTGGGGGTCGGAGCGGGCCGGAAGGGGGGCGCCCCGGACGGGACGCCCCCCTTCCGGGGCCGGTCAGGACTGCGCGGCGAGCAGCGCGGCCAGCCCGTCCAGCCCCCGGTCGACGGTGGCCGGGTCGACCTGGCTGACGGAGAGCCGCAGTTGGTGCTCCCCGCCCGTCCCCGGGTAGAAGTGCGACATCGGCGTCCAGATCACCCCGTACTCCGAGGCGGAGCGCTCCAGCAGCGCGTCGTCCACCACGCACGGCACCGTGAGTACCAGGAAGAACCCGCCGCGCGGCTCGTTCCAGGTCACCCCGCAGCCGGGCGGGAAGCGCCGGGCCAGGCCCTCCAGCACCAGCGCGAGGTTGCGCCGGTAGAGCGCGGCCACCTCGGTGTTGGCGGCCCGCAGGCTGTGGCCGTGCTCCAGCAGCGCGCCGCCGATCACGGCCTGGGCGATCGGCGAGGTGTTCACCGTGGTCATGCTCTTGATCATGCCGAGCAGGTCGGCGAACAGCCCGGTGCCGCCCTGCCCGTCCGCCACCAGCTGGTCCGCCACCACGTACCCGACCCGGGCGCCCGGCAGGGCCGTCTTGGCGAAGGAGCCGAGGTGGACCACCCGCCGGTCGGTGTCCAGCGCCTTGAGCGAGGGCAGCCGCTCCTCGCCGGCGAACACGCAGTACGGGTTGTCCTCCAGCAGCAGGAAGTCCTCCTCGGAGGCCAGCGCCAGCAGCTCCCGGCGCAGCTCCAGCGGCAGGCTGGCCCCGCTCGGGTTGGCCACGTCCGGCACCAGGTAGAGCGCCCGCGGGCGCAGTCCCTCGGCCCGGGCGGCGGCCAGTTGGCGGCGCAGGTCGGCGAGGTCCACGCCGTCCGGGCCGTCGGCGACCGCCCGCACCGGCAGGTCGGCCAGCAGCGCCGCGCCGGTCAGCCCCACGTAGGTGGGGGAGACGGCCAGCACCAGGTCCTCGGGGCCGCGGCGCAGCGCCCGCAGCACCAGGAACATCGCCTCCTGGCAGCCCACCGTCACCACGATCGACTCGGCGGGCACCTCGATGCCCTCGTCGGTGGCGAGGTGGGTGGCGATCAGCTCGTGGATGATCCCCTTGGTCCGCCCGTACTGGAGCACCTGCCGACGGGCCGCCTCCTCCGTCAGCCCGCGCTCGGTGCGCAGGTGGTCGAGGTAGCGGTCCAGGTGGCGGTGGACGGCGTCCAGCTCGAAGAACTGCTCGGCCGGGCGGCCGGCCGCGAAGGAGACCGCCTCCGGGTAGCGGATGGAGATCTCGTTGAGCAGGTTCATCGAGGTCATCGCCGGGTCGGCGAGGGAGGTGTGCAGGCCCGCGAGCAGCAGGTCGTGCGGTGCGGCGATGGTGGTCACGGGGTGCTCCAGACGGGGCAGGGCAGGGTGGTGGTGCGCAGTTCGGCGGCGGCCCGCGGGTCGGCGCAGCCCGCGAGGCCGAGCGCGTGCCGCAGCTCGGTGGCGAGCAGGTCGAGGACCTCGGTGCAGCCCGCCTCGCCGCCGGCCGCCAGGCCCCAGATCAGCGGGCGCCCGAGCAGGACCCCGGTGGCGCCGAGGGCCAGCGCGGTGAGCACGTCCGAGCCGCCGCGCACCCCGCTGTCCAGCAGCACCTGGCAGTCCTCGCTGGCCAGCGCCTCGGCGACCTCCGGCAGCATCGTCACGGCGGGCACGGCCCGGTCGAGCTGGCGGCCGCCGTGGTTGGAGACCACCACGGCCGCGGCGCCGATCCCGGCGGCCCGCCGGGCGTCGGCCGGGTCGAGCACGCCCTTGACCACCAGCGGCAGGTCGGTCTCGCCGCGCAGCCACTCGAGGTCGGCCCAGGTGACGCCGGGGGAGAGCAGCTCCGCGGTGTGCGCGGCCACCGCCGAGACGGCGGCGGTGGACTCGTGCGCCCGCCCGGCGGCGCCGCCCTCCAGCAGCGCCGCGCGGACGTCCGACGGCAGGGCGAAGGCGTTCCTGGCGTCGCGCAGCCGGCGGCCCATGTACGGCACGTCGGCGGTGACCACCAGGGCCTCGCTGCCGGCCTCCTCGGCCGCCCTGACCAGGTCGAGCAGCCGGCCGCGGTCGCGCAGCCAGTACAGCTGGAACCAGAGCGTGGCGCCGGTCTTCGCGAGCTCCTCGAAGCCGACGCTGCTGAGCGTGCCGACGGTGAACGGCACGCCCGCGGCGGCCGCGGCGCGGGCCGAGGCCAGCTCGCCCTCGGGGTGGAACAGCCGGTGGTAGGCGACGGGTGCCACCGCCACCGGCAGGGCCGCCCGGCTGCGCACCAGGGTGGCGGCGGTGTCCCGGGTGCTGACGTCGGTCAGCACCCGGGGCACCAGGGCCACCCGGTCGAAGGCGGCCCGGTTGGCGGCGAGCGTCAACTCGCGCTCGGCACCGCCCTCCAGCCACTCCCAGACCTCGGGCGCGAGCACGGCCCGGGCCCGGTCGGCGTACTCCGCGACGGACAGCGCCGGGCGCCCGCCGGCCGGGTCGGTCGGTGGTTCGTTGCGGACGGACGCGCTCATCCGGCCACTTCGCTGGCGTTGCGCTGGAGCTCCACGGCCTCGTAGAGGGCGCGGATGTTGTTGCTGCCGAAGTTGCGGGCCCGGATGCGCTCGATCACCTCGAAGAAGAAGGTGTTCCGCGGGTGCTGGGAGCGGGTGAAGATCTGGAACAGCTGGCCGTCGTGGTCCTGGTCGACCAGCAGGTTCAGCTCGCGCAGCTGCTCGAAGGAGTGCCGCAGCGGCGTCAGGCGGCCGGGCAGCGCGTCGTAGTAGGTCTGCGGGGTGCGCAGGAACGGCACGCCGCGCTCGGCCATGGTGGAGACGGAGTGCACCGCGTCCTCGGCGGCGAAGGCGACGTGCTGCACCCCGGCGCCGCCGTGGCCGGCCAGGAAGGAGGCGATCTGGCCGCCCGCGTCCGCGGTGAGCGGCTCGATCAGGGTGAGGGTGACGCTGTGGTCGGCGCTCTGCACGACCGCCGAGTCCATGCCGAGCGCGCCGACCTCGACCCGCTCCTCGAAGATCGTCCGGAAGCCGAAGACCTCGCGGTAGCGGTGCTCGGTCTTGCGCAGCTCGCCGAACGGCACCAGGACGGCGAAGTGGTCGACGGTCCGCAGGCCGACCTGGCCCTCGCCGGTCAGCGGGGCCGGGTCGGGCAGGCCGGGGATGCGGCCGGCCGGGACCTCGGGGCCGCGCTCGATCAGGGTGTGCACCACCTCGCCGAAGGCGTCGACGACCGCGGTGACGCAGCCGTCCGCGGCCTTCGGCTCGCCCAGCGCGGCGGCGCCGCGGGCGGTCAGGGTGCGGTACGCGTCGGTGGCGTCCGGCACCCGCAGGCCGAGGGCGCCGACGCCGTCGCCGTGCCGGGCCAGGTAGCCGGTGGCCGGGTGGCCGGCGGCCAGCGGCTGGGTGAGCAGCAGTCGGATGGAGGCCTGGCCGACCAGCGCGGACAGGCAGCGCTCGGCGGCCTCGCCGCGCTCGGTCGGCGGGACGAGCAGCTCGAAGCCGTACTCCGTGGTCAGCCGGGTGGTCTCGGCGCCCAGGTCGGCCACGTAGAACTCGACGTGGTCCAGCTCGACGGGGATCGGGGTGACGGTGGGAGAGGAACGGTCGGTCATCAGAGGAGCTCTCTCGTGAGGAGGACGGGAGGTGCTGAGGGACGATCGGGTGGAGCGGGCGTACGGGTGCGGGTGCGCGGGATCAGGTGGACTGGAGGTCCTTGGCGTTCTCGGGCTCGGTCGGGCCGTCGCCCTCGCCCTCGCCGTCGCCCTCGTCGGTGTCCGCGTCCGCGTCCGGGCCCTCGGGCTCCGGCGGCTCGGTCGGGGCCTCCGGCTTGCCGATCAGGTGGGCGGACGCGAGCAGCGCGCCGACCACCATCACGCCGAGCACCACCCGGAAGTCCAGGGCGGCCACCAGGCCGGAGCCGACGCCGACGGCCAGCGCCTGCGGCGCGGTGAGCGAGAGGTTGACGGCCGCCTGGGCGCGCCCCATCAGCTGCGGCGGGGTGGAGGCCTGGGCGGCGGTGGCGAGGCCGACCATGGCGGCCGGGATGCCCGCGCCCGCGATCACCAGGCCGGCCGACACCACGTACAGCGACGGGGCGAGCAGCAGGACGGTCCCGAGGCCGAACACCGCCGAGCCCGCCATGACCGTCCGGCGCGGCCCGAGCCTGCCGATCAGCAGGCCGCCGACCACCGAGCCGGCCAGCGCGCCGACGGCCTCGGTGGTCTCCAGTACGCCGAGGAACTGCGGCGAGCGGTGCAGCCCGTGCTGGGTCAGCGCGAACAGCACCGGCTGCAGCAGGCTCAGCACGAAGCCGGAGGCGGCGGTGGCCGCGACCAGCGGCCGCAGCCCGACCGAACCGCGCAGGTGGACGAAGCCGGCCAGCACCTCGGTGCGCCACCGCAGGCCCGAGGGCTCCGGCTTGACCTCCTCCACCCGCAGGGTGAGGAAGCTCAGCGCGGCCAGCAGCAGCACGACGAGGTCGGCCACCGCCACCACGTGCCCGCCGAACCAGCCGTAGAGGCCCGAGCCGAGCAGCGGCGCCACCAGCGTGGTGCCGGCCCGGGCGCTCTGGGTCAACCCGGCTGCCGCGCCGAAGTCCTGACGCTCAGTCAGGATGCTGCGCAGCAGCGCGCTCTGCGCCGGGGCCAGGACGGCCCCGGCCAGACCGCAGACCGTGGCGGTGCAGTAGATGATCCAGACCGTGTCCCGGCCGTCGACCAGCAGCAGCGGCAGCAGCGAGAGGGCCACCGCCAGGTTGACCCCGACCAGCAGCGGCTTGCGCCGGACCCGGTCGGCGAGCAGGCCGCCGAGCGGGAGCAGCAGCAGGGGCGCGGAGAAGCAGAACAGCACCAGACCGGCGGCGGAGTTGCTGCCGGTCAGCACCTTGGCCCAGATGCCGAGGGCGATGGAGAGGGCGCTGTCACCGAGGACGGACAGGGTCTGCCCGGCCAGGTAGCGCCGGAACTCCGGGCGGACCAACAGCGGGTGCATGGCGGTTCCTTCGCTGCGCCGACGGCGCTTCGGGGTGTGCAGGGGTGTGCGGTGGTGCCGTGGTGCTCGGTGGTGCGGTGGTGCTGTGCGGTGGTGCTGTGCGGTGGTGCGGTGCTGTGCAGTGCGGTGGTGCAGGGGCGCCCGGGGTGCGCCCTGACGCACGCGGGGTGCTCAGGGCGCCGGGCGGTCGGCGCGTCGGCGGGTCGGGCGCCGGGCGCTCAGGGTGTGGCCGGGTGGGCCGGGGCGAGCG
>NZ_JBHUAL010000156.1:0-23189 GCF_042789775.1 Kitasatospora sp. NPDC056800
GTGACGGCCCCGGGCGCGCCTGTCGCCGGAGGCTCGGGAACCCCGGGCGTCGAGGGGCCTGGGGTTCCCGGGGTTCCTAGGGTTTCGGCGGCGCCGGGGCACCCGCGCCCCGGCCGGCCTTGACGCCGTTCACCATCGCCTGGTGGATCGCCCGAGCGGTGGTCTCGTCCTGCGCCGGCACCGGGCTGCCGGTGACCGTGTACCAGTCCAGCGCGCCGGTGTACTGGACGGTCAGCCTCGCCTCGCCGTCCACCCAGGTGGTGTGCACGGTGAGGTCGCCGGAGATCGGGCCGATCTCGGTGGTGGTCACCCCGCCGGGGCCGCTGATGATCGATTGGGTGGTCCAGGTCGCCCACGACGTGCGCGGGTCCGCGGGCGGCTGGGCCTGGCGGTTTCCTTGGTCGTGTTCGGTCATGCGCCTATCCTCCCCCGCGGGTGGCCCGCCGCCGGAGCAGCGACACCTGCGGTCGCGGCGACCGCCCGGCGGCACCGGGCGGTCGAGTCGGTACGGCGGACGGTCAGCCGGGCTGGCCGGGCTCGTCCAGCATGGGGGCGCCCTCCGCCTGGGAGGTGTCCTGTGCGTGCAGGTTCTGCATCGAGGGGACGCCCTCCTCGGGGTCCGCGGCGCGGATGTCCTCGTCGTCCTCGGTACTCACCTTGGACCGGTCACTCATGTCGGTCATCGCGGGCTCCGTCTCCTCGGCCGGTCCTGGCGCGCCGGGCCGGAGGCGCGGCGGGACCGGTGGTGGCTCTTCGCCCCTCCAGCCTGCCTCCGCCCCGGCGCGAGGGCCAGCCGGGTGACCCGGGAAGCGCCCCGCGGACCCCACCCGGGCGTCTCCCGGACCACCCCCGGAACTCGGCCGGGCGTCACCAGGCGACGGGCAGCGACCGCATGCCGTAGATGAACGCGTCGGTGCGGAACGCCAGCTCGTCGCGCGGGACGGTCAGCCGCAGCCCCGGCAGCCGCCGGAACAGCGTGGCCAGCGCGATCTGGAGCTCGGCGCGGGCCAGCGGCTGGCCGAGGCACTGGTGCACGCCGAAGCCGAAGGCCATGTGCCGCCGGGCGTCCCGGTCCAGGTCCAGTTCGTCGGCCGGCAGCCGGTCGGCGCCGCCGAACACCGCCTCGTCCCGGTTGGCGGTGGAGAGCATCGCTACCACGCCCTCCCCGGCCCGGACGGTCGTACCGCCCAGCTCCACGTCCTCCAGCGCCACCCGGAGCACCCCGGTGTGGATGATGGTGAGGAGGCGCAGCAGCTCCTCCACCGCGCCGGGCACCGCGGCCGGGTCGGCCAGCCTGGCGATCTGCTCGGGCCGGTCCAGCAGCAGGGCGGTGGAGAGCGAGATCATGTTCGCGGTCGTCTCGTGCCCGGCGACCAGCAGCAGGAAGCCGGTGCTGGCGACCTCGCGCGGGGTGAGGTCGTCGCGGACGGCGAGCCGGCTGAGGATGTCGTCCCGCGGCTCCTCCCGCTTGCGGGCGGTCAGCGCCTCCAGGTACTCCAGCATCTCGTCCCGGGCCGCCAGGAGCTCCTCGAAGGGCCTGGTGTTGCTGAGCAGCGTCCGGCTGATGCCCTGGAAGAACTCGTGGTCCTCGTACGGGACGCCGAGCAGAAGGCAGATCACCAGCGAGGGGACGGGCAGGGCGAAGTCGGCGACCAGGTCGGCCTCGGTGCGGCCCGCGGTCATCCCGTCCAGCGCCTCGTCCACGATCCGCTGGATGTCCGGGCGCATCGCCTCGACCCGTTTGACCAGGAAGTCCCCGGTGACCATCCGGCGCAGCCGGGCGTGCTCGGGGTCGTCGAGGTTCAGGAAGTTCGGGTTCTCGCCGATCCGTTCCCGGCTGCCGGCGATCAGCAGCGGGAAGGTCGGGTGGCGCAGGTCCGCGCTGAACCGGCGGTCGGACAGGATGGCGCGGACCTCGGCGTAGCCGGTGGCCAGCCAGCAGGACTCGCCCCCGGGCAGCTCGGCGCGGCTCAGGTTCGCGGTGGCGGCGGCCTCGGTGTAGGCGGGCGGCGGGCCGAACGGGCAGCCGGCGGAGTGCCGGGCCGGCAGCGGGACGGCGGGCACGGTGGGTGTGCTCGTCAAGGCGGGGTCTCCTTGCGTCGCGATGGTTCTCCGGTGGGGGTGGGGTTGCCGGACGCTCGCCGGTCCCGGGTGCGGTTCCGGTCCGCGGCCGGCCCGGACCGGCGTACGGTCAGCCGTCGACCGAGGCGGCCCCGGCCTCCGCCGGCCCGTCCTCGACCACGGTGATGGCGCCGCCCGGGCAGAGCTGGGCGGCCAGTCTGAGATCCTCGAACTGGTCGGGCCTGAAGGCGGTCTGACGGAGCCTCACCAGACTGTCGTCGTCGTCCTGGTCGAAGACCTCGGGAACGTTCGTGACGCACATCCCGGAGCTGCAGCAGCGGTCCCGGTCGACACTCACCCGCATGGTCGGGCACCTCTCGCCAGTGCGCCGCCGGCTGCCCGGCGGCCGCCTCTCGTTGTCATTGCCAACCTAACCGCCGCTACTCCGTCCACGGAGTGCGCGGTGGCGGGATCGCCGAGAATGGCCGATTCGGCTCCCGTCGGAGCCGCCGGAGCGGCGCGGGAGGTTTGAACGGACGTCACCCCAACAAGCCTGTACCGTACGGTGGTTCAAGCCCTCCGGGTGCTGCCCGTAGCCGCCCGCTCCCGGCTCAGAGCCCCTCGGCGGCGGCGATCTCCCGCACGGTCGCGACGGTGTCCGCCTCGGCTGCGTCCTTGTCCGGCCGGTAGCGCACCACCCGGGCGAACCGCAGGGCGAGCCCGGCCGGATAGCGGGAGCTGCGCTGCACCCCGTCGAAGGCGATCTCGACGACCAGTTCCGGCCGGACCCGCACCGTCCAGGCGTCCCGTCCGGTCTCCCGGGCCAGCAGTTCGACGGTCTGCCGGGCGAGCGTCTCGTCGGTCAGGCCCTTGAAGGTCTTGCCGAGCATCACCCACGGGCCCAGCCCCGGCTCGCCCGCCGCTCGGGCGCCCAGGTGCAGGTTGCTGAGGAAGCCGCGCCGCCGCCCGCTGCCCCACTCGGCGGCCAGCACCACCAGGTCCAGGGTGTGCCGGGGCTTCACCTTGATCCAGCCCGCGCCGCGCCGCCCGGCCGCGTACGGGGCCGACGGGTCCTTCACCAGCACGCCCTCGTGCCCGAGCGCCAGCGTGTCGCGGAAGAAGGCCAGCGCCCGGTCGCGGTCCCCGGTCTCGGTGCGGGCCACCCGCAGGCCGTCCGGCACCGCCCCGGCCAGCGCCGCCCAGCGCTCCCGGCCGGGACGGTCCACCAGGTCCTCGCCGTCCCGGTGCAGCAGGTCGAAGAAGTAGGCGTCGAGCGGGACCTCGGCGCGCAGCCGGTCCGGGTCCCGCCGGGAGGCGGTGCGCGCGGCGGTCTCCTGGAACGGGCGCGGCCGGCCGTCCGGACCGAGCGCGATCGCCTCGCCGTCCAGCACCGCCGAACGCAGCGGCAGCGCCAGCGCGGCCTCGACCACCTCGGGGACGCGGGCGGCGATGTCCTCCAGGCCGCGGGTGAACACCGCGACCTCCCCGCCCTCCCGGTGCACCTGCACCCGGATGCCGTCCAGCTTCCACTCCAGCGCGGCCGGACCGGTGCGCTCCAGCGCCGTCGCCACGTCCGGCGCCGAGGCGGCCAGCATCGGCCGTACCGCCCGTCCCACCTCCAGACGGAACGCCGCCAGCGCCGTCTCCCCGCCGGTCAGCGCCGCCTCCGCCACCGCGCGCGCCGACCCCCGGAACATCAGCGCCCGCCGCACCGCCGCCGACGGCACCCCCGCCGCCCGCGCCACCGCGTCCCCGACCACCGAGTCCAGCGCCCCCTGCCGCAGGTCCCCGACCAGCACCGCCCGCAGGAACCCCTGCTCCTCCGCCGTCGCCCGCGCGAACAGCCCGTGCAGCAGCCGCCGCCGCTCCGCCTGCGCCCCGGCCCCGTGCACCCCCGCGATCCGCTCCAGCTCCCGTTCCACCTCCCGCACCCCGAGCGAGGCCTCCACCGCGGGCCCGGGCAAACCCCGCAAGGCCGCCGGCCCGATCCCGGTCCGCAACCGCTGCGACTCCCCGGACAGCAACGCCACCGCCGCCGCCCCCTCCAGCGGCCCCAGCCCCCGCAGACACCCGGCCAACAACCCCGTCTTCGCCCGCCGCCCCGCCTCCGCCGCCACCTCCCGCGACACCGATGCCAAGCTCGACAACCCCGCCACACCACCACCTCCACCCCCCTCAGCATCCGCCCCCACCCCCACCCCCGCACCCGAGCACCCGCGCAGCCGTCGCCCAGCCGGGCCCGGCCCGGCCCCCGTGTCCACCCGCTCGCGCGCCCGGCGGGCCGGTGTCCGAGGCCGCCCCTGCCCCCGCCCCGGGCGGGTTGGGCTGATCGGGGTGGTGCTGCGTCCGGGGGTCCTGGCCGGGGAGGCAAGGCGCCGGAGTGGCGTAGCGGGTACGTGCTCTTGGCCGGGGCGGTGATCCGCGGCGGGGCGACGGGGCGTCATGCTGGGTGGCTCGTACCGCCCCCTGAGTGATGGAGACCGAGATGAACGACACCTCCACGGCCCGTTGGAGCGTCGGCGTGCCCGAGGCCGGTGACTACCCGGCCTGGCGTGAACTCTTCCGTGGGTACTGCGAGTTCTACCGGGTGCCGATTCCGGAGGAGAAGGCCGAGCTGGTGTGGTCCTGGGTGATGGATCCGGGGCACGAGGTGGCGGGGCTGCTGGTCCGGGACGGGGAGGGGCGGCCGGTCGGGCTGGCGCACTACCGGCCGTTCTCGCGGCCGTTGCACGGGGCGGTCGGGTGCTTCCTGGACGATCTGTTCGTGGCGCCGGAGGTCCGCGGCGGCGGGGCGGTGGACGCGTTGTTGGGCCGGCTGCGGGAAATCGCGGCGGAACGCGGGTGGAACACCGTCCGCTGGATCACCTCTGAAGACAATTACCGGGCCCGTGGAAAATATGACAAGGTCGCCAATCAGACCAGGTTCATCACCTACGACATGGCTCCGGAGGCACCGGCCGGCTGAGACCGCGGCCTGGCCCCCGGACATTCGTTCGGAATTTCTGTTATCGGCGCCCCGCCGGGAGGTCTCCCATGTGTCGACACCCGACCAGTCGACCCGGAACAGAAAGCGTGGCCACGTGAACAGCGACGACAGGACGACCATCCTCCCGGCGAGCGGGGGCGGCGCCGGCAGCGACAGCGGGCATGGGGCCCGCGGCCGCTCCGGTGGCCGGGCGGCGCGGCGGGCTGCCGAGCGGCACGCCGGCCGGGGCCGCCGGGCGCGGCGGGGCGGCGGGATCGTGCCGGTGACCGCGGTCGTCGTCGCCGTGGCCGGGACGGGGCTGTTCGCCGCGCTGGCCGGCGCGGGCTACGCGGCGTACGGCGGCAAGCAGACCGACCGCGACATGGCGGGCCAGTCGCTGGCCGCCGACATGCTGATCTCGGCGGAGCTGGGCACGCACGACGGCATCCAGGTGCCCGGCGCCGGGGGGACGAACCCGGACGTTCCGCTACCGGCCACCCCCACCGCCGCCGACCCGGCGGCCACCCAGGGCGCCTCCGCCACGCCGACCGCTCCGGCCTCCCCGACGGCTTCGGCCGCCGCCTCCCCGACGGCCGTCCCCACTCCCACGGCCTCCGCCGTCAAGGCGACCCCGACCGCCGCCGGTGCCTCCACCGCCGGCCAGGGCACCGCCAAGCGGGGCATCCCTGGGATGCCGGGGGGCGGCAGCTTCCCGGGGAGCGGGGGCATGCCTGGGGGAGGGGGCGTCCCGGCCGGCGGAGGCGCGGCCCCGTCGTACGCCCAGCAGGTCGTCGACCTGGTCAACGTCGAGCGCGGCAAGGCCGGCTGCGGGCCGGTCAGCGCCGAGCCCCGGCTGACGAGTGCGGCCCAGTCGCACAGTGACGACATGGCCGACCGCAACTACTTCGACCACGCCAGCCCTGAGGGCAAGCACGCCGACTACCGGATCGAGGCCGCCGGGTACAGCTGGAGCACCTGGGGCGAGAACATCGCCCGCGGCCAGAAGGACCCGGCCGCCGTGATGGACTCCTGGATGAACAGCCCCGGCCACCGGGCCAACATCCTGAACTGCGCGTTCAAGCAGCTCGGCGTGGGCGTGCGGACCGGTAACAACGGCCCGTGGTGGACCCAGGTGTTCGCCTCCCCGGCGTGAACCGCCCCTGAACCGCCCCTGAACCGCCCCTGGTCCGGCCTCCGTTCGGCCCCGCTCCGACCGTGGCTCACGCCTGATCGTCCCGGCTTCCGCTCCTGCCCAGGCCCGGTCTGACCCTCAGACCGGGCCCGCCGATCCGGGCCGATTTTCCGATTCCGTGCACATTGTTGTTATCTGATCACTCCCCACGGGTCTCCGAGGAGGCAGCGGCGGACGGATACACGGCAACACGGAGTGCGGACCATGAACGCTGAGGTGCAGAACAGGACCGGGACCACCCTGGTGCTCGCGGCGCAGGCAGGTGACCGGCAGGCCCGGGAGGCGCTGGTCGCCGCCTGGCTGCCGCTCGTCTACAACGTGGCCGGCCGCGCCCTCGGCGGCCACGCCGACGTGGACGACGTCGCGCAGGAGACCATGATCCGGGCCCTGGACGGCCTGGACGGGCTCCGCGACCCGGAGTCCTTCCGGTCCTGGCTGGTCGCCATCACCATGAACCAGGTGCGCCGTCGGCACGCCGCCGGTCAGCAGCAGCCGACCGTCGGCGGCCTGGACGAGACCTGGGAGGTCGCCGACCCCCGGGCCGACTTCACCGACCTCACCATCCTGCGCCTCGGCCTGTCCGGCCAGCGCCGCGAGGTGGCCGAGGCCACCCGCTGGCTGGACCCCGACGACCGCGAGCTGCTCGCCCTCTGGTGGCTGGAGGCCGCCGGCGATCTGACCCGCGCCGAACTCGCCGAGGCGCTCGACCTGAGCCCGCAGCACACCGCCGTGCGCGTGCAGCGGATGAAGAAGCAGCTCGAAGCGGGCCGCATCGTCGTCCGCGCGCTCTGCGCCTACCCCCGCTGCCCCGGACTGACCGAGCTCACCGCGGGCTTCGACGGCACCCCGAACTCGGTCTGGCGCAAGCGCATCGCCCGTCACATCCGGGACTGCGCGGACTGCGGCGGCCTCGGCCGGGACCTGTTCCCGGCCGAAGGGCTGCTGGCGGGCCTCGCCCTGGTGCCGATCCCGCTCGGCTCGCCCGTGCTGCTCCACTTCCAGCACACGGCGGCCGCCGTCGCCTCCTCGGCCGCCACCGGAGCGGGCTCGGGCGCGGGAGCCGGGGCCTCTACCGGTACCGGCGCGCACGCGGCGGCGGGAGGGCACGGCGGCTGGGCCGGCACCGCGGCCCGCAAGGCCGTCCTGGTGAGCGGCGCGGCCGCGGCGGTCGCCGTGACCACCCTCGCCCTGGTCTGGCCGCAGGCCGGCGAGCCGCCGCAGCCGACGGCACCCGAGCCCACCGCCCCGGCCGCGGCCCAGGACGTCCCGACGGCCGCCGCCGCACCCGCCGCCACCGCCCCGACACCGGTGCCGACCCCGCTGCCCGCGGAGAGCCCGACGCCCACGGCGACGGCCACACCGACCGCGACCCGCACCGCCACCGCGACACCGCAGCCCAACCCGGAGCGCCAGCTGGTGGACCTGGTCAACGCCGAACGCGCCAGGGTCGGCTGCGCCCCGCTGCGGATCGACCCCCGGCTGCACGGATCGGCCCAGAAGCACGCGGACGACATGGCCACCCGCGGCTTCTTCGACCACGTCAACCCGGACGGCGTCCGGACCGAGGCCCGGATCACCGCCGCGGGCTACCGCTGGTCCCAGTGGGGCGAGAACCTCGACCGGGGCCCGACCACCCCGGCCGCCGTCTTCGCCCGCTGGATGGACGGCGGGATCCACCAGTCCAACATGCTCGACTGCGGATTCAAGGACATCGGCGTCGGCTTCGCCACCAACGCGGCCGGCACCCCCTACTGGACCCAGGACCTCGGAGCCCCGATGTCCTGAGCCATGGGCGGGGACTACGCCGGAGTGGCCGCCACCAGGCCGTTCGCCGACCCGGTCACGTAGCCCGTGGCATCCCCGAGGACGCCGCCCGCGTCACCGACCTGCCCGGGCACCAGGTCCGGAGCGCTGCTCAGCGGCCCGGGCAGTCCCTCCTGCCCGCCCACGGCACTGGCGTGCGCGCTCGGCGCGGTGAGGGAGGCCACGACACCGACGGCGATCGAGGCGACGGCAAGCATGCTGCGCTTCTTCATGGCCGGTCCAACGACGCTGCGCCGGAAGGGTTACGGCGCAGCGTGCCCGAGCGGCGGTCCTCAGTGATGCCAGGGCAGCTGAACCGGATCAGTGGGGACACGCCCGGCCACCAGCTCGGCCGCCAACCCGGCCAGGCCGAGCGGGTAGACCGTCTCGCCGGTGGCCGCGAGGTCGGTGACGGACCACCAGCGATGGCCGGCGTGGTACGTGCGCTCGTTCGCCTCCTGGCCGCTGACGTCGACCTGGTGGCCCGTGACGCGAAGCCGGAAGAAGACGTCCCGGAAGATCCCTTCGGCCCAGCCGACATCCGCGTATCCGGAGGTCTCCGCGACGGCTGACCGCAAGGCCTCCGGCTCCACGGACAGGCCGGTCTCCTCGCGAAGCTCGCGGGCTGCCGCCTCTGCCAGGGTCTCCCCGTCCTCGACACCACCGCCGGGCGTGCACCATCCGTGACCGCTCTCGGGAGCGTCCGGGTCGACATGGAACTTCAGCAGGAGCAGGCGGTCCAGCTCGTCGATCAACAGGACACGGGCGGATTCGCGGCGGTAGCTTCCCTGATCGGACATGCCGGCAGCGTAACCCTGGACGGCCCGCGAGCCGACCGGGACTCTGCCGGGCGGCGGGCGGGCCGTGGGAACCACCATGGCCCCACCCGCCCCTGCCGGTCAGGGGCGTGCGAGCCGCGACCGGACGCACGGCGGCGCGCCGGGCGTGCACCAGCAGTCCCAGCCGCGCCGTCAGAGCGTTCCGGAGCCCCGCGCCACCGCGGGCCCGCCCGCCTCCGCGGCCCCACCCTCCCAGAGCGACGCCCCGGGAACCGGTGCCCCGGGAGCCCCCGGAGCCGCCCCCGCCAGGCCCACCGGGCCCACCACCCAGTCCGGGTGACCGGGCATCGGCGGCGTCCGCAGCCCGTACAGCCAGTCGTCGAGGAAGCCCCGCAGGTCCTGGCCGGACACCGCCGAGGCCGTCCGCACGTAGTCCTCGGTGGTCGCGTTCCCGGACCGGTAGGTGCGCAGGAACGCCCGCTCGATCCGGTCGAAGGCGGCCGCCCCGACCTTCTCCCGGAGCGCGAACAGCACCAGCGCGCCGCCCGTGTACCGCTGGCTGTCGAAGAGGTCGGCGGCGGTGGGGGAGGCGACCGGCCCGGAGTCGTGCCGCCACTGGTCGCCCAGCCCGTAGAGGTAGCGCATCCGGTCGGTCAGCGTGGTGTGGCCCCAGGCGTCCGGCCATCCGCGCTCGTAGCGGTACAGCAGTCCGTAGAAGTCGGCGTGGCCCTCGTTGAGCCAGAGGTCGGACCACCTGGCGGGGGAGACGCTGTTGCCGAACCAGGAATGGACCAGCTCGTGCATCATGTGCGAGCCGATCGCCGGCTCCGCCTGCCGCAGGAAGTTCGGCTTGTAGAGGGTGAGCGTCTGGGTCTCCAGGCCGGTGAAGGCGAACGCGGCCGGATCGTCCGTGTTGGCCGGCAGGAGCCCGTACGTCTCGAACGGGAAGGGCCCCAGGTGCGCTTCGGCCCAGGCGAGCTGGCCGGGGGTGAGGGCGAGCGCGGGTTCCAGTTCGGCGGCGCGCGCGGTCGGCACGACGTCGCGCAGCGGCAGGCCGTGCGGGCCGGTGCGCTCGCGCACGGTGTAGTCGCCGACCGAGACCTGGACCAGCTCCGTGGCCATCGGCTCGCGGGACACGTACCGGCGGGTGGTGCGGCCGTCGCCGCGCCGTTCGGTGGCCGTCAGCTCGCCGTTGGCGACGCCGCGGAGAGCGTCCGGGGCGGTCACCGAGATGGTGAACCGGGCCTTGTCGCTGGGGTGGTCGTTGCACGGGAAGACGGTGTGCGCGCTGTTCGGCTGGCCGGCCACCGCGAAGCCGTCCGGGGTGGGGACCCAGCCGGTGTGCGGCAGCGCGGCGCGCGGGTCGGCGGTGTACTCGACGGTCAGCCGGGCGACGGCGCCCGGGCGGAACGGCCTGGCCGGAGTGACCGTCAGCTTCTCGTCGTGGGCGGCGAAGCCCGCCGGCCGCCCGTCGACCCGGACGGCGCGCACGGCCAGGCCGAGCGCGTCCAGGTCCAGCCGGGCGAGCGTGCGGTCGGGCCGGACGGTGAGCACGGCCGTGCCGTCCACCGTCCGGTGCCCGTCCCGGTAGTCGAAGGCCAGGTCGTACCCGAGCACCCGGTACCCGGTGTTCCCGAGCGAGGGGAAGACCGGATCGCCCAGCCCGTCGGCGGCGCCGGCCGTCGGCACGCTCGCGGACAGCAGCACCGCGCTGAGCGCGAGTGACGGGACGAGACGGGCGCGGGGCCTGAGAAGCCTGAAGGGCCTGAGGAGGCCGAGGGGCCTGGACAAGGGTGATCACCGCACTTCACGAGCGGGAGCGGAGGCGGAGCCCCCGGGACGGGGAGAGCCTGGCCCACGGATGCTAGTGGACCGTCGGGCCGGCGCGGGCGCGATCGGTGCGGTCCGACGGCGCGGCGTGGTGCGACGGCGGAGCTCGGTCCGGCGACACACCGTGTCCCCCGGACGGCCCACGGTGATGGCGCGGCGCCTGTACGCGGTCTAACGTCAGGAGTGCATCGTCCCCTGACGGACGAGCCACGGCCGTCGGAAAACCTGGCCAGGTCCGGCGGCCGTACTTTCCTGCCCGGGCGCCGTGCGCCCGGAGGCACCCCGTAGGCTTGGCGGTCGAGACGACGCCCGCGTACCGGATGCCAGGAGCCGCCGTGACCAGCCCAGCCTCGCCCGTTCTGGTGATCGGCGAGTGCGTCGCCGACATCGTCCGAACGAGTGACGTCCCGGACCGGGTGCACCCCGGCGGCAGCCCCGCGAACGTCGCGTACGGCCTCGCCCGGCTGGGCCGACCGGCCACCCTGCTCACCGAACTGGGGCCGGACGCCAACGGCCGGCTGATCCGGCGGCACCTGGAGTCGGCGGGGGTGCGGGTCCAGGCCGCCGAGGTCGCCCGGACGCCCTCGGCGGTGGTGGAGCTGGACGGGCAGGGGCGGGCCCGCTACACCTTCGACATCCACTGGACGCTCCCGCCCACCGAACTCGCCGAGCCGCCCGCCGCGATCCACCTCGGTTCGATCGCGGCGGTGACCGAGCCCGGCGCGGGTTCGGTGCTGGCCCTGGTGGAGCGCTGGCGCGGGCACGCGCGGATCAGCTACGACCCGAACGTGCGCCCGGCGCTGATGGGCGACCGGGCCGGGGCCGTCCGCCGGGTCGAGCGCTGGGTGGCGCTGAGCGACCTGGTCAAGGTCAGCGACGAGGACCTGGACTGGCTCTACCCGGGCGAGCGGCCCGAGGCGGTAGCCGAGCGCTGGCTGGCCCTCGGCCCGGCCGTGGTCGCGGTCACCCTCGGTGCCGAGGGCGCGTTCGCCCGCACCGCCGGGGGCGGCCGCGCCGAGGCCGCGGCCCTCCCGGTGCCGGTCGCGGACACGGTCGGCGCCGGCGACGCCTTCATGGCCGCCTTCCTGCACGCCCACGCGTCCGGCGCCGATCTCGCGGTCTGCCTCACCCAGTCGGTGACGGCGGCGGCGCTGACCGTCGCGCGCCCGGGCGCCAACCCGCCCTCGGCGGCCGAACTCACGGCCGCCCTGGCGGACTGACCGGAGCCCTCCCGGCACGTCGGCGCGGTGTGAACCCGGTCCGTTCCCTCCGGGCCGACGCCGCTACTCGACGGGGGCGAGGTCCTTGCCGTACCAGACCTGGGCGTACGGCCCGCTGCTGTAGGCGGGGATCTCCCGGTACCCGTTGCGCAGGTAGAGCGCGCGGGCCTCGACCAGGTCGAGGCGGGTGTCGAGGACGATCCGCTCGGCGCCCAGGGAGCGGGCGGCCCGGTCGACGGCGGCCAGCAGCACGGCGCCGCCGCCGGTGCCGCGCAGGCCGGGGCGGACGAAGACCCGGGTGAGTTCGACGGTGGCGGCGTCGAGTCGCCGCAGGCCGGCGCAGGAGTGGGCGGCGCCGTCGTGGCGGCCGATCAGGAAGAGGCCGTCCGGGGCGGCGAGGTCGTCGCTGGGGGAGTCGGCCAGGCCGGACTCCAGCTCCTCGGGGGTGCCCTCCCGGTCGAAGTGCAGGCGGTAGTAGCGGTTGGCCACGTCGTAGTAGTACTCGCGCAGCAGGTCCAGGGCCTCGGGGGCGGTCACGTCGGCCGTGGTGACGGTCCAGAGGTCGGAGCGGCGGGGCGCGGTGTTCGTCATGCGCGCATGATCCGATTCGGGGGCCGTCGCCGCAATCGGTTTTCCCGGCGGCCCCACCCGGCCCGCTCCGCCCCGGCCGTCGGGCCGACGGTCACCCGGTTGCCCCGCCACCCGGGCAAAGGAACGGCAAGGACCCGGTGCGTCGTTGCCTCGCACGGGTGACGCGGGGATTGGCGGTGGTGCACGGCAGGGGAGCAGTGCACCCATGAACAGACCATCAGTTTGTCGTAATAATGGGGGTTTGAGGGGAAGCCAGCACCACCGGGGCGGTGTACGGACCGGCCTGCTGGCCGCCGTCTGCCTCTCCGCCGTCCTCGCCGGCTGCGCCGCTCCGGCCGCTCCCGCCGGGCCGAAGGCCGCCCCGGCCCCCGAGGCGAACACGGCGCCCGCCGCCCCGGACGCCGACCACGCCGGCGCCCCGCCCCTGGCGGAGGAGGCGAACAGCGCCGAGGCCGTGGCCCGTCAGGAGGCGGCCGCCCAGCACTGGGGCCTGGAGCGTCCGCCGCTGAAGGCTCCGCCGCGTCCGGCGACCAAGCCCGAGCTCACCCCGGTGCAGGGCGTCAAGCTCGCGGACGGCCGCCCGCCCGTCGTCTTCCGGGTGCCGACCGACGACAAGGTGGTCTTCCTGACCGTCGACGACGGTGACGAGAAGGACCCCGAGTTCTCCCGGATGGCCGCGGACCTGGGCATCCCGCTCAGCACCTACGTCTCCGACTACCTCGCCCGCGAGAACTACGGCTACTTCCGCGACCTGCACGCCCAGGGCGTGGAGATCAACAACCACACGATCAACCACCGCAACCTGAAGGTGCTGGACTACGACACCCAGCGCGAGGAGATCTGCACCCAGCAGGACCAGCTGGAGAAGCAGATCGGCGTCCGCCCCCGGCTGTTCCGGCCGCCGTACGGTGAGTACAACGACGACACCCTGCGCGCGGCGGCCTCCTGCGGGGTGCAGGCGGTGCCGATGTGGAACGAGGAGGCCTTCCCGGACCACATGGAGTGGCGCTACGACGACCGGAAGCTGCACCCGGGCGACATCATCCTGACCCACTTCCGGGGCACCGACATCTGGAAGGCCTCGATGCCGGACCTGCTGCGCAAGGTCGTCAACGACGTCACCGCGCAGGGCTTCGCACTGGCCCGGCTGGACGACTACCTGTAGCGGCGGCCCGGAGCGGCCACCCGACCGCAACCGCCGCGGGTCGGGTGGCTCAGCCGAGCGAGAGGGCGTCCAGGTACACCCAGGCGCCCTCGTGCCGCACGAAGCGGCTGTTCTCGCTGAGCACGCCCTCCTCGCCGCCCTCCGTCCAGTGTGCCCGGAAGGCGACGGTGCCCTGCGCGTGGAAGGCGCCGCCCTCGGTGGTGTCGACCACCTCCAGCCCGGTCCAGCGCAGCCCCGGGTCGAAGTCGACCTCGGCCGGCCGGGTGTCCGGGTGCCAGGTGCGCAGCAGGTACGCCTCGTCCTGCGCGGCGAAGGCGCTGAACCGGGAGCGCATCAGGGACTCGGCGGTGGTGGCCGCCGCCTGGCCCCGGTGCAGCCGGCCGCAGCAGTCGCCGTAGGCGGCGGGCAGGCCGCACGGGCAGGGGGACGAGGGCAGCAGCCGGGGCGCGGCGGCGCGGGGCGCGGAACGACGTCGGGACATGCCGCCATTCTCCCCCACCCGTCCGGCGCCTCCCCGGCGGCCCCGCGGACGGCGGGTACGGGCCCGTCCGCGTCGTCGTGGAACCCGTCGCCGGGGAGCCCGTCCGCGGGTGCCCGTCCTCAGGAGGAGGCGGCGCCGAACCAGGTGCGCAGCGCCCGGGCCAGCCCCTCCCGGTCCGCCCGGTCGGGCCCGGTCGCCCAGGCGACGTAGCCGTCCGGGCGCAGCAGCAGGGCGCCGGCCGGCGGCTGCGGGCAGTCGGCCGTGACGAGGTCGACCCGGTCCTTCCAGCCCGCCGCCGGGTCCGCGAGGCCGAGCCGGCCGCCGGTGAGGTCGACGATCAACGGGCGTCCGGTGCGGGCGAGTTCGGCGATCCGGGCGGGGCCGTTCGGGGTGGTCGTCGCGAGCTCCGGCACGAACCGCCCGGCCAGCGGGTGCGGGCAGCCGACGTCGTGGCGGACGTCGCTGCCGGCCATCAGCGCGGCGATCCGGCCGAGGTTGTCCGGGTGCGCCAGCAGCTCGTCGAACAGGGCGCGCACCGCGGTGGTCCCGGGGCCGGGGGCCATCAGGGCGGTCTGGGCCTGGGAGTGCATGAACACCCGCTCGCCGACCGGGCGGCGCTCGTTCTGGTAGCTGTCCAGCAGGCCGGGCGGGGCCCAGCCGTGCAGGTCGGCGGCGAGCTTCCAGCCGAGGTTGGCGGCGTCCTGGAGGCCGAGGTTGAGGCCCGGGCCGCCGGTCGCGGCGTGCACGTGGGCGGCGTCGCCGACGAGCAGGACCCGGCCGTCGCGGTAGCGCTCGGCGAGCCGGGTGTTGTGGCCGACGGTGCGGCGCGGGGTGAACGGTCCGGCGGTACGGGCCGGGGCGAGCGGCAGGTCGGCGCCGGTCACCCGGCGGACGCTGGCGCGCAGCTCGTCCAGGGTCAGCGGGGTCCGCTGGTCCACCGGCGGGCCGCCCCACTCCATCGTGGCGATCATGACGGCGTCCGGGCCGAACGGGGAGATGACGAACACGCCGTGGTCGGTGCGGGTGTGGGTGTAGACGCGGAACGGGGTCGGGCAGCCGGGCAGCAGGACGTCGCCGTTGTCGGTGGTGCGCACCCCCTCGGGCGGCAGCACGTGCGCGATGCGGGAGACGGGGTCGGGCGAGGTGACGCCGGGGAAGCCGATCCCGGCGAGTTTGCGGACGGTGCTGCGGCCGCCGTCCGCGCCGACCAGGTAGCGGGCGCGCAACTGTCCGGCGCCGTCGGGTCCTCGGACGTCGACGGTCACCCCGGTCGGGTCCTGGCGCAGGCCGGTGACCTCGCGGTCGCGGCGCACGGTGACGCCCAGGTCGAGGAGGCGCTCCTCCAGTACCTCCTCGATCCGGTGCTGGGGTACGGGTACGGCGTGCAGCGGGTTCCGGTCGAGCCGGTGCAGTTCCAGCGGGAAGGCGCCGAACACGAAGCGCGGTACGGGCCGCGGCGCGCCCGGGACGCCGCTGAGCGGCTGGTGCAGGCCGCGGTGGTCGAGCAGCCGGAGCACCTGGCCGACCAGCCCGTTGGCCTTCTGCTCGCCCGAGCGCGCGGGCAGCCGGTCCAGGACCACCGGCCGGATTCCGGCCAGCGCCAGTTCGCCGGCCAGGAACAGCCCGACCGGGCCGGCGCCGACGATGACGACATCGCTGTTCATCTCAAGTCCCCGTTCATGTCGAATGCCCCTCGGATGCGGTGGGGTCACCGTGACGAAGGATCGGGCAGCCCGGCCGCCAGCTGGCGCAGCGCCTCGGTGAGCAGCGGCTGGAACGGCACCACCGGGTCGGCGGCCAGGTAGTGCTCGTTGGCGGCCTGCAGCGCGGAGAGCGCGGCCGAGGCGACCAGGTTCGGGTAGAGGTCCCGGTCGGCGTCGGTCCCGGTCCGGGCGGCCACCGCCGCCGCCAGCTCCCTCCGGACCCCGGCGCTGTCGCGGAGCAGTTCGGCCTGGAGCGCCGGTTCGCGCAGCAGCAGCCGCACGGCGGCGGTCCAGCGCGGGTCGGGCCCCTCGGGCGCGCCGACGTACGGTGCGACGAGGGAGCGGGTCAGCGCCTCCCACAGCGGCTCCTGCGCCGGGCGGGCCCGCAGCTCCCCGGCGGCTTGCAGGACCCGGTCGCGGTGCCGGGAGACGATCGCCTCGGCCTTGCTGGAGAAGTAGTTGTTGTAGGTGCGCGGGGAGACCCCGGCCGCGGCCGCGATGTCCTCCACCCGGACGTTCTCCAGCCCCCGCTCCACCGCGAGCCGCAGTGCGGCCCAGCCCAGTGCCTCCCGCGTCGCGGCCTTCTTCCGTTCCCGCAGGCCGGGCTGGTCCTTCGTCATGGCCACCACTGTCCCGCGAAAGGTGCGCGGTGCGCAATAGTGCGTGGCACGCAAGTTTTTCCCGGCCGCGCGGGCTGTGGCGAGCCGCCCGCCACCTGCGGTTTGTCGCTGGTAGTAGTTGCCTGGTCGCGGAGCGATCCCCGTCGGGAGCCCGACCCCGCAGGCTTTCCGGCGGGACGACTCGACAGGACTGGAGGAGCGGTCATGGGTGGCAGACAGCGTCCGCCGAGAGCGCGGACGCCCCGTCAGGGCAGGCCCGCCGGCGTCGGTGCCCGGGTGAACTCCCGGGCGGAGTTCGCCCGCATCGAGGGGTTCCTGGCCTGGGAGGCGGAGGTCGCGGCGGCCGAACGGGACGCCCGCGCGTTCGCCGCGCAGTTCCCGTGGCTGCCGGCGGCGGAGCGGGAGAGCCTCGAACAGGCCTACGCCGCCGACCGGTTGCGCTACGCCGAGGAGGTCGTCGACCGCGCGGTCGAGCGCTGCCGCCGGCTGGCCGCCCGGTACCGCGTCGAGTGCCGCCGGATCTGCGCCCGCTGGGCCGCGCTCTGCCTCTCCGTCACCGTGACGGCGGCGCTGTTCGCCGTGGTCCCGGCCGTCCTGCGCGGCTGAGCGGCCCGGGCCCGCCGTCGACGGGCCCCGGCACGACGAGGGCCCGCCGCACCGTTCCCGGTGCGGCGGGCCCTTTCCAGGTGCGGGAGGGGATCAGTGGTGGCCGTGGCCGCTGCCGATCTCCTCGTGCTCCTCGACGGTGGGCTTGGCGATCTGGCTGTACTCGCCGTAGAAGCCGCGGGAGAGCTTGACCCGCGCGCGGGTCCACAGCCCGGCCTTGCGGGCCACGCCGTTCTCGTCCACCTCGGGCGGCAGCTCGGAGGGCTGCGGCTGGTCGTGCGAGGTGAGGGTGTAGAGCCGGCCCTTCGGCAGCGGGGCGTGCACCTCGACGAACTCGCCGTGCTGGAGGCGGTTGATGACGCCGGTCTCCCGGCCGTGCAGCACCTTCTCCTTGTCCCGCCGCTGGAGGCCCAGGCACCAGCGCTTGGTGATCACGAACACGACGACCGGCACGGTGAAGAAGCCGATCCGCACCGCGTAGGTGATCGCGTTGATCGAGAGGTGGAAGTGGGTGGCCAGCAGGTCGTTGCCGCCGCCGGCCAGCAGGATCAGGTAGAGGCTGATCCAGGCCGCGCCGAAGGCGGTGCGGACCGGGGCGTTGCGCGGCCGGTCGGCGATGTGGTGCTCGCCCCGGTCCCCGGTGATCCAGGCCTCCAGGAACGGGTAGCACCAGATGGCCAGCAGGACGGTCGGGAAGACCATCAGCGGGACGAACACCCCGAGGTTGAGGGTGTGGCCGCCCCAGACGCTGATCTCCCAGCCGGGCATCACGCGGATCAGGCCCTCGGAGAAGCCCATGTACCAGTCGGGCTGGGCGTTGGTGGTCACCTGGTCCGGTCGGTACGGGCCGTACATCCAGATCGGGTTGACGGTGGCGATCGCCGCCATCACCGAGACCACGCCGAAGACCAGGAAGAAGAAGCCGCCCGCCTTGGCGGTGTAGACCGGCAGCAGCGGCATGCCGACCACGTTGGTGTTGGTCCGGCCGGGCCCGGCGAACTGGGTGTGCTTGTGGTAGAAGACCAGGATCAGGTGCGCCGCCAGCAGGCCCACCATGATCCCGGGGATCAGCAGGACGTGGACGGTGAACAGCCGGGGGATGATGTCGTGCCCCGGGAACTCGCCGCCGTAGAGGAAGAACTGCAGGTACGTCCCGACGATCGGGACGGCGAGGACCGCGCCCTCCATGAAGCGGATGCCGGTGCCGGAGAGCAGGTCGTCGGGCAGCGAGTAGCCCATGAAGCCGTCGAACATGCCGAGGATCAGCAGGAGCGCCCCGAAGACCCAGTTGATCTCGCGCGGCTTGCGGAACGCGCCGGTGAAGAAGACGCGCATCATGTGGGTCAGCATCGAGGCGACGAACACGATCGCGGCCCAGTGGTGGATCTGGCGCATCAGCAGGCCGCCGCGCACGTCGAAGCTGATCTTGACGGTCGAGGAGAAGGCCTCGGACATCGGGATGCCCCTGAGCGGGACGTACGACCCGTCGTAGACGACCTCGCCCATGCTCGGCACGAAGAACAGGGTGAGCCAGACGCCGGTGAGGATGATGATGACGAAGGTGTAGAGCGCGATCTCGCCCAGCATGAAGGACCAGTGGTCGGGAAAGATCTTGCGCAGGTTGGCCTTGGCCAGGGAGTAGATGCCGAGTCGGCCGTCCGCCCAGTCGGCGAGCGCCTCGGCCTTGTTGGCGGGGTCGGCGCGCGTGGTGGTCACCGGTCCCGGCTGCGACTGCTGGTCGGCTCTCACGACGGGCTCCCCGGCGTCCGCGGCGTACCGTGCCGGAGGCCCGCCGGCGGGAACGGCGGCCGGCGAAGTGTTGTGATCATGGGACCTCTCGATACGGGCCCGCCGGCGGGACCGGCGCGCGGACCAGCTGTTCCGCTGGGCCCGTTGCTCAGGGTGATGGAGCGCTTACTCTGTCATGCTGTCGGCAGGGGGCCGACTGTGCACGTCCATCGGCCCGTCCGGCCGTGCGTGTCGGGCCGGACGGGGGTTCCTGACGCCCGATCGGCTGGCCGCCGCTCGGCCCAACGGGTGCCGATGCTGCGGTCGGGTGCCGCTGAAGCGTTTCGGCGCGCGCCGCGTCCGGGGGTCGCGAGGTCCGGGGCCTACGCTGCGCCAATGGTGGATCACCGTGAACTCTTCGAGGACGTCACCGAGGCCCTGGCCCGCGCCGGGTTCGACACCGGACCGGGCCCCTCACCGCTGTGGATCGACCGCCACCCCGAGGGCGTGGTGGTCGGCTGGACGCCGGGAGCGGAGCCGGGCGGGCCGCCCTCCCGGGAGGCGCTCGCGGCGCTGAGCGGCGCGGCCGCGGTCGTGCTGCGCGAGTGCGGCTACCTCGTCGCCGGAACGGAGGAGGGTGATCTCCTGGTGCGTTGCGCCGAACCGGTGACGGTGCCGGAGTCGCCCGAACCGGAGGCGGTGCCGGAGCAGTGGTGGGGGTGACCGGGGGCTCCTGACGATCCCTCCGGCCTGCGGGTTTGGTCAACACGAGGGCGAGCTCATACCGAACCCTTACCCGAACCGGGGGTGCGGTTGACCTGCGCGGCTCTAAGGTTTGCCTAAGCTAAGCCGTGGCGCCCTGGACCGCAGTGTCCGGGGCGTTCGGCTGTGCCGCCCCGCCGCCACCGCGGCGGGGTCGAGGACAGGTGAACGACCCGGGCCGGCCCGGGGGAGGAGCCCGCCGCATGTGGGATGAGGCGTTTCCCAGCTTCCTGATCGGTCTGCGCGAGGGCCTGGAAGCCGGACTGATCGTGTCGATCCTGGTCGCCACGCTGGTGCGGGCGGACCAGAAGGCCCGGCTGCCCCAGGTGTGGTCGGGCGTCGCGGCGGCCGTCGCGCTCAGCCTGAGCTTCGGCGCGGTGCTCACCTTCACCGCCGCCAACCTCTCCGGCCACGCCCAGGAGGCGTTCGGCGGGGTGCTCAGCCTGATCGCGGTCTGCTTCGTCACCGCGATGGTGTTCTGGATGCGGCGCTCGGCGCGCACCCTCTCCGCCGAGATCAAGGAGAAGGTCCAGGCCTCGCTGGCGATGGGCGCCGGCGCGCTGGTGCTCACCAGCTTCCTCGCGGTCGCCCGCGAGGGCCTGGAGACCTCGCTCTTCCTGTGGACCAACGTGCGCACCGCCGGGGAGTCCACCGGGCCGCTGATCGGCGCGGCCGTCGGCCTGGTGCTCTCGGCCGGGCTCTGCTGGGGCCTGTACCGGCGGGCCCTGAAGATGAACCTCACCCGGTTCTTCACCATCACCGGCGTCGGACTGATCGTCGTCGCGGCGGGCGTCCTCGGCTACGGCCTGCGGGACCTCCAGGAGTCCGGCCTGGTCGGCGGCGGCACCTCGTACGCCTTCGACCTGAGCGGGCGCCTGGACGCCTCGTCCTGGTACGCGACGCTGGTCCAGGGCACCCTCAACCTGACCGTCACCATGACGGTGCTCCAGGTCGTCGGCTACGTCGCGTACCTGGGCGTCGTGATGACGCTGTTCGTCGAGGGGGTCCGCAGTGGCGGGCGCGCCCAGGCGGCCCAGGCCGCCCCGGCCGCCGCTCCCGCCGCTCCCGCCGAGGCGAAGCCCGCCGCGGGCGGGGCCGAGGGCGAGGGCGGGGGTACGGCCGGACCGGTGCGGGCGGGCCGGCCGAGCTGGGTGCTGCCGACCGCGGCGATCGCCGTGCCGGTGGTGGTGGCCGGCGTGGTGATCGCGGTCAGCGAGGGCAAGCAGGGCGGCTCCGCCACCGTCGCCGTCTCCGAGCAGGAGTGCGGCAAGGGCTTCGCCGACCCGCGGCCCGGCCAGCAGGTGTTCCAGATGCGCAACACCGGCGACAAGGTCGCCGAGGTCTACCTCGTCGACCCGGGCAGCGGCGCGGTCTACGGGGAGATCGAGGGCCTGGCCCCCGGCACCACCCGCGCCCTGACCGCCACCATCGGCTCCGGCGACTACGCCTGGCGCTGCGTGCCCACCGGCGGCAGGTCCGTCACCTCGGCCGCCGTGCACGTCAGCGGCGCCGCCGTGGTCAAGGCCGTCAAGCCGGTCGCCGAGGAGGACCTCAAGGCCCCGCTGGACAGCTACAAGGAGTACGTCGACCAGGGCCTCGCGACGCTCGTGACGGAGAGCCGGAAGCTCCAGGCCGACGTGCGCTCCGGGGACCTCGCCACGGCGAAGGCCGACTGGCTCACCGCCCACCTCCAGTACGCCTCGCTCGGCGCCGCGTACGGCACCTTCGCCGACCTCGACGGCAAGATCGACGGCCGCCCGGACGGACTCGCCGAGAAGGAGCGGGACCCGGGCTTCACCGGCTTCCTGCGGCTGGAGTACGGCCTCTGGCACGACCAGTCCGCCGCCGAGCTGACGCCCGTCGCCGACGACCTGGCGCAGAACGTGGAGAAGCTGGCGCACGACTTCCCCGGCCAGGACTTCGCCCCCGGCGACCTGCCGCTGCGCGCCCACGAGATCCTGGAGAACACCCTCCAGTTCGAGCTGACCGGCGACACCGACATGGGCAGCGGCACCAACCTGGCCACCGCCCAGGCCAACCTGACCGGCACCCAGGAGCTGCTGACCCTGCTCCAGCCGCTGCTCGACGAGCGGGACCCGCAGGTGCTCGTCAAGGTGAACGCCGGGATGAAGCGGGTCGGCGACCTGGTCGCCGCCGCCCACCGGCCCGAGGGCTGGACCCCGGTCGACCGGCTGCCCGCCGACGCCCGCCGACAGCTCAACGGCGCCACCGGTGAACTGCTCGAAGACCTCGCCCCCGTCCCCGCCCTGCTCGAGATCCGGAAGGCCGCCTGATGACCGACCACACCGCAGCCACCGGGTCCTGCCCGTTCCCGCACGCCGCTGCCGCCGCCACCGAGGCCGCTGCCGCCGCGGAGGGCGGCTGCCCGGCCGGACCGGCCCGGCGCAGCTTCGTCCGGGCCGCGCTCGGCGCGGGCGCCGGAGCGGCCGTGCTGGCCGGCGGCGGCCTCGCCCTCGCCGCCGGACCGGCCGCCGCCGGGGACGGCACGCAGGAGAAGGCCGGGGCGGTGCCCTTCCACGGGGCCCACCAGGCCGGCGTCACCACGGCGGCCCCCGGCTTCGCGGCCTTCGTCTCCTGCCAGGTGATCGCCCAGGACCGCAAGGGCCTCGAAACGCTGTTCCGGACCCTGACCGAGCGGATCCGCTTCCTCACCGCCGGCGGCACCCCGCCGGACCTCGGCGTCGGCGCGCCGCCCTCGGACAGCGGCATCCTCGGCCCGACCGTCCCCGCCGACCACCTGACCGTCACGGTCGGCGTCGGCGCGTCGCTCTTCGACGACCGCTACGGGCTGGCCAAGGCCAAGCCCGTCAGGCTCGCGCCGATGAAGACCTTCCCGAACGACAACCTCCAGGCCGCCGAACTGCACGGCGACCTCTCGCTGCAGATCTGCGCCGACCGCCAGGACACCGTGCTGCACGCGCTGCGCGACATCACCCGGCACACCCGGGGCGCGCTGCAGATCCTCTGGCGGATCGACGGCTTCCAGAACCAGTCCCGCCCGGACGGCGCCCAGCGCAACCTGCTCGGCTTCAAGGACGGCATCGTCAACCCGGACACCGGCTCCGCGCGCGAGATGGACCGGCTGGTCTGGGTCACCGACGGGACGGGCGAGCCGGCCTGGGCGACCGGCGGCAGCTACCAGGTGATCCGGATCATCCGGATGCTGATCGAGTTCTGGGACCGCGTCACCCTCACCGAGCAGGAGAAGATGTTCGGCCGCCGCCGGGACACCGGCGCGCCGCTGGACGGCGCCCGGGAGACCGACGCGCCGGACTACGCCAAGGACCCGGACGGCAAGGCGATCCCGCTCGACGCCCACATCCGGCTGGCCAACCCGCGCACCGCCGACACCGACAACTCGCGCATCCTGCGCCGGGGCTTCAACTACGACCGGGGCGTCGACCGGGCCGGGAACCTGGACATGGGCCTGGTGTTCTGCTGCTACCAGCAGGACGTGGTGCGGCAGTTCGAGGCCACCCAGACCCGGCTGATCGGCGAGCCGCTGGTGGACTACATCTCGCCGACCGGCGGCGGCTACTTCTTCGTCCTGCCGGGGGTGAAGGACGAGGCCGACTGGCTCGGGCGGGGGCTGCTGGCCGCCGTCTGACGGTGACCGGCCATGCGGACGGGCCCGGCCGCTGCGTCGGCGCCGAGGGTGGAGC